>NZ_JBFAJO010000034.1:0-101245 GCF_040655255.1 Kitasatospora sp. NPDC050463 | reverse complement strand
CGAGCCCATCTGATCGACGCCTGCCTCACCGAGACCGGACTGATCATGGACGGCTGAGCTCAGCAACAGCCGACATCACGCAATCAAGTTCAGTATCAGGTTGCTGTCGCCCTCACCACCTCGCTGGCAGCAGTAGCGGTCATCTCCTTGGCTGCATGGTTCTACAGCCAACGAGGGCAGGAAAGCTCGGACAACTCGCCGAACGCCACAGGGACTCCAAATAACACCCGATCTGCAACGCCTTGGCCTCCGCTTGATGCTGACACCCTTTCAAGGCTCACCAAAGCGCTGGCTGAAATCGAACCCGAACTGAGCAGCTACGGGACTCCCGGGATAAATGCTCAAGAGGTATGTACCGAAATTAGCAAAGGATCGGACGACGTGAGAACTCTTCGGTACACAATGTCAGTTTTCGCGGGGGACGGAAGCTTCTTCATCAACCAGGAACAAGGAGCTCGCATCGTGAAAGCCGTGCGCGATATCGCCTGCCCGAATGTGCGCCCCTGAAACGCACTCCGACCGACTTGCCCGGACAAGGTCTGCGGCGAGAACTCAAAGTTCTCACCGCGGAGGCGTAGGATGCCGTAGCCTCGGCCGCATTGTTCATAGTGATGGTGCCGCTTGATCCGCAGTCGTGCAGCGTGCCGCACTCCTCGGACTTGAGACCGTTGGGGCCGGAGCGGTTGACCGACTTGTTGTTGCTGTAGGGGTAGCCGTTCCACTTGAGGGGCGCCAGCGTCGAGGATTGGGTCCGGGCTGAGAAAGCGGCCGGTGGTGGGCTGGTACTGCCTGGCCCCCAGGTTGGTGAAGCCAGTGGCGTCACTCTTGAGGCCGCCGACGTAGCCCCCGTCACCACACCAAGAGGTGGCGGCCGGGGAAGGCGCCGCATGTGACGCGTCCGCAGATCGGGCGGCCCGATCTGCGGACGCCCTGCGTGAATCATTGACGCCATCATGGGACAAGTAAGCCATCCAGAAGTTGCACTTTCCACGGCCATCCTTCCGAACGGCATCTATGCGCATGCCGTTTCCCGCATCCGTGAAGTACTCCTCTTTCCAGGATCCTTCGATTTCGGTCGTCTCATCCTCCGAAGCGCCGCCAGGCCCGCCGCAGACACTGGCCGGAAGTGCCGAACCACCAATGATCCCACCATCCTTCAGCTGGAGAAAGAGGTCCCTATTTCTCCAGGTTCCCTCCAACTCAAGCTTGTCCGACCACCCCATCACCCGCCATCCGACCAACGCGATACCGACCAGTGCCAGGGCCACAGAGATCAGGATCATCGACTTCGGTCGAGAGCTCAAGACGCCCCTCCATGAAGGCGCGTATGCCTAAAGCCTCACGGGTCATCGTCATAAAAGTCCCCAGGCCTTGCAAAATGTCCCACCGTCGACGTGAATACCACCACCCCGAAGCCCACGCCCACCTGTACGCCGTTCCTGTTCTGGGGTACGTAGGTTGTGCGAAGCGGTAGGACGATACTGCGTGGTGGCGCCCCGCTGGACGACCGGTGATCGCAGCGGAACGCAGCAGGGGGCACGCCCGGGGAGGGCCTGCCCCCTGTCGCGCAATCGCTGAGCGACGGCGTCAGCTGATCGGCGTGGTGATGGTGGCGGAGTTGTTGCGCGGGTTGGGGTCGGGGGTGGTGGCGCTGGTCGCCTCGGCGGTGTCGGTGATGTCGTGGGTGCTGGTGGCCAGAGCCTTCACCACGAGGGTGACGGAGGCGGTGGTCCCCGAACCGACCGTCCCGAGGGCGCAGTTGACGCTGTCGGTGGAGCCGACGGGCGGGGTGGTGCAGCTGCCGGCGGACGAGGACGCGCTGACGAAGCGGGCGTTGGCGGGGAGGGTGTCGGCGAGCGTGACGCCGTCGGCCGCGGTGGGGCCGTAGTTGCGCACGGAGACGGTGTAGGTGAGGTTGCCCCCGTTCGCGACGGGCTCGGGGGCCGCGCTGATCGCGACGGCCAGGTCAGCCAGCGGGCGGGTCGCGGAGAGCGGCCGGACCAGGGCTGCGGAGAAGCCGGCGCCGCCGTCGACGGCGATGGCACCGTCGAGGTACCGCCCGCACGGGGCGGTCTCGCCGAGGGCGCAGACCCGCACCGGGACGCTGCGGCTGGTGGTGGTGCCGTCTCCGAGCTGGCCGTAGCCGTTGTGACCCCAGCTGCGGACGGTGCCGTCGGAGCGCAGCGCGAGGGTGTGGGAGCCGCCGGCGCCGATGCCCGTGATGCCGCCGAGACTGGTGGCGCAGGGGGCGGTCTCACCGACGTTGCAGACCCGGACCGGCACGGTCCGGATGGTGGTGGTCCCGTCGCCGAGCTGGCCGGAGGCGTTCTCTCCCCAGCCGCGCACGAAGCCGCCGGTGGTCAGTGCCACCGTGTGGCCGTCACCGGCGGCGATGCCGGCGATGCCGGTGAGGACGCTGCGGCAGGGGCCGATCGCACCGATCGCGCATACCTGCACGGCGCTGGTCCTGCTGTCGGTGGTGCCGTCGCCGAGCTGGCCGCGGCCGTTGTATCCCCAGGTCCGGACGGTTCCGTCGGCGCGCAGTGCCACGCTGTGGAACCGGCCGGCGGCCACGGCGGACGCGCCGGTCAGGATGCTGGTGCAGTTCGCGGTGCAGGCCGCCACGGGGGTGGTGCTGGACGTGGTGGTGCCGTTGCCGAGCTGGCCGTTGCCGTTGTATCCCCAGCCGAACACCAGGGTGTCGGTGGTCAGCGCCAACGTGTGGAGCGACCCGGCGGAGATCGAGGTCACGTTCTCCAGGAACGAGGGACAGGGTGCGGTGGTGCCGCCCTGGCAGACCCGTACGGGGGTGCTGCTGTCGTCGGTGGTGCCGTTACCGAGCTGGCCGTTGCCGTTGTATCCCCAGCTGACGACGGTGCCGTCGGCGCGCAGGGCCGCGCTGTGGAACGTGCCGGCGGCCACGGCGACCACGTTGTCCAGGAACGAGCCGCAGGGTGCGACGGCGCCGGGCGCGCAGACCCGAACGGGGGTGGTGCTCGACGTGGAGGTGCCGTTGCCGAGCTGGCCGTAGGCGTTGTATCCCCAGCTGACGACGGTGCCGTCGGCGCGCAGGGCCACGCTGTGGCCGTCGCCCGTGGACAGGGCGATCACGTCCTGGAGCGGCCCAGTGCACGGGGCGGCTCCGCAGACGCGGCCGGGTACGGTGCTCTGGCCGTTGGTGGTGCCGTCGCCGAGCTCGGCGCTGACGTTGCTGCCCCAGGAGAGCGCGGTGCCGGGGACGCCGGGCCTGATGTCCCGGCCCTCCCCGGCGCCCGCTTGGGCGTTCTGCCAGCCGCCGGATAGCAGCAGCGCGGCCAGCAGGGCCGTGACGGCGAGCAGACGTCGTCGTCAGGGCGGGGACGCGGACGGGGGTGCGGGGGTGGGCATGGGGGTGGGCTCCTCTCGCGGGCGCCGGGGCGGCTGCCCCACAAGGTGGGCACACTTATGAGCCGGGCGCTCCAGCGACACCGCACCGTCACCCGGTCGGCGCTGCCGGTGCCACCCATGGGATGTAAGGAGGGGCCGGCCGTCGTCCGGCGCAGTTCGCAGATCCAGCGGTACAGCCGGGTCCGGACGTGCCGGGTCGCTTCGTTTCGTGGGCCGTGGGGCCGTGGGGCTGCCGTGCGCAGGTGGCGCCGAACCCAGATCCGAGCGGGTGTGCAGATGCCGGCCCCGCACCGCCCGGGCCGATCCTCGTCAGGGTGTCTTTCGCCCTGGTCGTTGCTCGCGCCTTGCTTCAGGAGCCGGAAGTATGCGGCTCGCTCCGTGGAGAGGTTCCGCCGCCCCTGAGCGCTCCGGTCCTCGCGGATCTTGAAGGTCATCGCATCCCCTGAACTGGGATGCTGCAACAACGGCCGGCCGGGGGGGCCGATCAGGCCGTGTTGGGAGTAAGGGCCCAGCGCTGGTTGGCGCCGCCGTTGCACGGCCAGATGGTCAGGACCGTGCCGTTGACGTCGTTCGAACCGGGCAGATCCAGGCAGGCGTTCGAGGCGGGGTTGTAGAGCGCACCGTCGGCGCGATACTTCCAGATCTGGCCGCCGGTGCCCTGGCAGTCCACGGTGACGGCTGGCGCACCCGGGTCGGTCCGGTTGTCCTGGACGGCGACGCAGCGCTCTCCGGTCCGCAGAGTGCCGTCGAGGGCGAAGGTGAACCTCTGGCTCGCGCCGCTCCAGCAGTCGTAGAGGCGCAGAGCGCCGTTGTCGGAGGCGCCGTAGTTGTCGAGGCAGCGGTCCGGGTTGAGGATGGACCTGATGCTCTGCCCGACGGGCTGCGCCCCCGAGATCACCTCCGGCTGGCCGAAGCGCGGCTGGTCCCCGTCCGGGTCGGCGCCCGGGTACTGGGTGATCCGGCCGCCTGCGGCGGTGACGACCAGTTCGGGTCGGCCGTCCGCGTCGGCGTCACCGGGCGAGTCCACGGCGGGGAAGGCGCCGACGGCGAGGCCGATCGGAAGCACGGCGTGAGCGGCGGGAGCCGTCCACTGCCGGCCCGCTCCGTTGTCGCATTCCCCGATCGTCAGGTGGGTGCCCGCAGTTGCGGCACCCGGCGCGCCGAGACACTTGTCCGAGTTCGGGTTCTTCAGCGTGCCCGGGTAGGGGCCGGTGACCCACTTCTGGGCCGGACTGCCGTTGCAGTCCCACAGGTTGACGGGCGAGCCGTCGGCGGTCGCACCACCGGTGACGTCGAGACACTTGCCGAGGACGTGCAGCGAGCCGTCGGTGCCGAGCGTGAACTGCTGGTTGGGAGCCGCGCCCTGGTCGGCGCAGTTCCACAGCAGGGCAGCGGTGCCGTTGCCTGTCCACGCGTGGTCGATGTCGGCGCACATGTCCTTGCCGTCGGCGTCCTTGAGCGCGGACCCCAGGGACCGGTGGGCAGGCATCGTCAGGCGCGCGAAGCCGCTCACGGGCTTGCCCGTGGCGTCCAGCGGCAGCGGCAGGCCGGTGACGGCGCCGGTCACGGTGTCCCGTACCCAGAGTGTCGGCGTGCCGTTGAGCTCGCCGGGATACATCAGGGTGAAGCCGCTCCAGTCGGCACCGTCGGCACCGAGTTCGACACCGGCGTCGAGGAGGCAGCCGCCGAGGTCGCTGGCGGGGTAGTACCGCAGGTGGCCGTTCTCGACGGTGACGAGGTTGGTCGCCCCGGTGCCCCGCTGGACGGCCGTCATCTGGGCGATGTGGTCCCAGGTGTGGTCGATCCCCCGCGCGCAAACGCTGCTGGTGCCCAGCTGGGTCGAGGTGCGGGCGAAGTGGCCGGGAGCGGCGTCCGGGTACGCGTTCGCGTCGTTGACGTAGAGGTAGAGCTGCTTCTCAACCCTGTGGTACGCGAACAGGGAGTCGCCGACGCCGAGGACGGCGCCGCGGTGGGCCAGCAGGTAGTTGTTCCAGTCGTCCTGACGGGGGCTCCTGCTCGCCGGGGACGCCGTCTCGGGCCCGGCAGCACCGGCGTCACCGCCCCGGAACAGCGTCAGAGAGCCGTCGGCGGCCGGGGCCAGGAAGTCGGGCAGGCCGTCGAGGTCGACGTCACCGGGCACCGGTGCGGCGGCCGTCAGGGTCGGCCAGGCCTGCTTCGCCGTCACGGAGGCGTCCGCGAAAGCGGCTCCGGGTGCGGCCAGCACGAGACCGCCGGCGCACAGGAGCGCAAGGCTTCTCGTCAGCGGGCCCCTCAGCCATCTGGGGGCGCGGGATTTTCGCATGATGTGTCAGTTCGCCTTCGCAGCAGTGCCCCTAGATCCGTGGCTGACGGCCTGGCGTCTCATATCCGGCCGACGGGGAGGGGATTGGTCCGATTGGATGCGCGCATTCCGACTGATCACCAGGTGATTCTCCATCGCCTCGATGACCGGTGCGCGCTCGAACGCTAGTGCGTCCGAATGTGGGCTGGCAATCCGCTTTCCGCAACCGTGGCGGTGACCTCCGTCGCCACGACGGCGCAGGTCACCGATGGCGCCGGAGGCGGGGCGGGGACGGAGACGGAGCGGCATGGATGGCCTCGTCGCGGAGCGAGCGGGAGCCGGGCGTCGGCGATGGCGACGCCCGGTCGGGGTTCTGCGACGCGGGGTGGAGCGGGCCGGTCCCTCGCGGGGCCCGGAGCCGGAAAGGCGGCGGTGCCACGGTTCGTCCCCCTCGGCGAGCCGCGGCACCGCCTGTGGCCCGCCCAGTCGGCCCCCGTCGAGCAGTTGCTCGGCGGGGGCCGACAGCTGAGCCCAGGCTTCGGGGGTGGGATCAGACGGAGGCGGGTGGGGCGGTGGCGGTGCCGGCGGGGGTGCCGAGGGTGCGTTCGGCCTTGGCGACGGCGGCGCGGTAGTAGAGGGAGGCCAACTGCGAGGAGGCGTCGTTGCGTTGGAAGAAGCCGTAGGACATGGCGACAGTACCGAAGCGCTCGACGGCGATGTAGCCGTTGAGCGGGACGCCGCCGATGGTGCCGTCGAGGCGGACGGCGGGGGCTTCGTGGCGCTCGCCGAGGGTGACGGGAGTGACGGTGAAGGTCACGGAGGCGTCGGTGCCGTCGTTGAAGGTCAGGCTGTGGCAGTCGGTGAACGCGTCGGTGACGACGGTGAAGTCGCTGGTGAGCTGGGCGGCATCCTCGGCGGTGAGGGATTCGGTCACCATGGGGTTTCCGTCCGGGCCGTCGAATTCTACTTCTTGGTGCGGAAGTTGGGAGGAGGGCCCGGATTCGGTCCCGTTCAGGAGGGCGCGGAGCGCGTCGCAGCCCGCGACCGGGGAGGCGCCGCCGGCCGATGCGGAGCTCTGGCCGACCGGGACTTCGGTGAAGTTCGGGCCCAGTTCGGTGTTGCTCAGCAGGGCCGCCTTCAGCTGGTCGGCCGTCGGGAGCGGGTCGGCCGGAGCGGCCGCGCGGAGGGAGAGGGCCGGTGGGGCGGCGGCGGAGCCGGTGGCGATGCCGGACGTCCCGAGGGTGACCACGGTGACCACGGCTGCGGCGGTGAGGGCGAGGAGAGGCCTGGGGTGCGACATACGGCCCCCGATCGGGAGTCGGGCAGGGACAGGCACTCAGTGTCCCACCGGCCTGCGGCCACCGCCTGTCCGAGCGATGTCGTCGCAGGTCAGGCCCCGTGGAGTGCCGATCAGGACGGCTCCGCCGAGAGGGCGGCACGGGTCTCGATGAGCCACTCGACCCAGAAGGACTCCAGCCCGATGCCGGCCCGCAGCACGGCATGCTGGAGCCGGTCTCCCTGGGCTGCCGAGTCGCGCTGGGCTGCCGAGTCCCCCTGACCTGCCGAGTCACCCTCGGCCGCCCGGGCACCCGTGGTCGCGCCGTCCGCCGGGAAGTCCCGCCGCTCGATCTCCCGGTAGTCGGCCAACTGCGCTCGGTGAAGGGCGAGATGGCGGGACAGCTCGGCGTCCAGGCCGGCCGTGCCGACCACCGCTGCCGCACGCAGCCGCAGCAACAGGGGTTCGCGGACGGCCTTCGGTTCGTCCCCGCCGGCCGTCCACCGTTCGAGCTCGGCACGACCGGCGGGCAGGACCTCGTACTCCTTCTTCTGCCCGCGCACCGGGCCGTCCTGCGGGAGCGCCCGGATCAGGCCGGCGGTCTCCAGCCGGCCCAGTTCGCGGTAGATCTGCTGGTGGGTGGCGGGCCAGAAGAAGCCGATCGACCTGTCGAACCGCCGGGTCAGCTCCAGCCCCGAGGACGGCTTCTCCAGCAGGGCGGTGAGGATGGCGTGCGGCAGGGACATGGGTCGATCCTAGATCCCGCCGCCCGGCACGCCTCGGCTCAGATCGTGGCCGCCAGCTCGGTGCCCTGCTTGACGGCCCGCTTGGCGTCGAGTTCGGCGGCCACGTCGGCGCCGCCGATCAGGTGCGGGGTGATGCCGAGCTCGCGCAGGGCGGTGTCCAGCTCGCGGCGGGGCTCCTGGCCGGTGCAGAGGACGACGGTGTCGACGGGCAGGAGCTGGCGCTCACCGTCCACCACGAAGTGCAGGCCGGCGTCGTCGATCAGTTCGTAGCTCGCGCCGGCGACCATGGTGACGCCGCGGTGCTTGAGCTCGGTGCGGTGGATCCAGCCGGTGGTCTTGCCGAGGCCGGCGCCGACCTTGGTGCTCTTGCGCTGCAGCAGGTGGACGCTGCGCGGGGGCCGGGGCGGCTCGGGGCGGGTGAGGCCGCCGCGCTCGCGGTACTCCGGGTCGATGCCCCACTTGCGGTGGAACACCGGCGGGTTGAGGCTGGCGGCGTCGCCCTGGTCGGTGAGGTACTCGGCGACGTCGAAGCCGATGCCGCCCGCGCCGAGGACGGCGACCCGCTCGCCGACGGGCGCGCCGTCGCGCAGTACGTCCAGGTAGCCGAGGACGCTGGGGTGGTCGACGCCCGGGAGGTCGGCCGGGCGTCGCGGGGTGACGCCGGTGGCGAGCACGATCTCGTCGAAGCCCTCGGCGGCGAGCTGCTCCGCCGCCACGGGTGCCCCGAGCCGCAGCTCGACCGCCAGCTCGGCCAGCCGGGTGCGGTAGTAGCGCAGGGTCTCGTCGAACTCCTCCTTGCCGGGGATGCGCCGGGCGATGTTCAGCTGCCCGCCGACGGTGTCGGCCGCGTCGAACAGGGTGACGGCGTGGCCGCGTTCGGCGGCGGAGACGGTGAACGCCAGGCCGGCCGGCCCCGCACCGACGACGCCGATCCGCTTGCGCAGCTTGGTGGGCGCGAGCACGAGTTCGGTCTCGTGACAGGCGCGCGGGTTGACCAGGCAGGAGGTGATCTGACCGCTGAAGGTGTGGTCCAGGCAGGCCTGGTTGCAGCCGATGCAGGTGTTGATGGACGCCGAGCGGTCGTCCTGCGCCTTGGCGACGAAGTCGGCGTCGGCGAGCAGCGGGCGGGCCAGCGACACCAGGTCGGCGTGGCCGTCGGCGAGCAACTGCTCGGCGATCTCCGGGGTGTTGATCCGGTTGCTGGTGACGAGGGGGACGGTGACCGAGCCCATCAGCTTCTTCGTCACCCAGGCGTAGGCGCCGCGCGGGACGGAGGTGGCGATGGTGGGGATCCGTGCCTCGTGCCAGCCGATGCCGGAGTTGATGATGGTCGCGCCGGCCGCCTCGACGGCCTGGGCGAGCCGGACGACCTCGGGGAGGGTGGAGCCGCCGGGGACGAGGTCGAGCATGGAGAGGCGGTAGATCAGGATGAAGTCGGGGCCGACCCGCTCGCGGACCCGGCGGACGATCTCGACCGGGAAGCGCAAGCGGTTCTCGTACGCGCCGCCCCACTCGTCCTCGCGCTGGTTGGTGGCGGCGGCGGTGAACTCGTTGATCAGGTAGCCCTCGGAGCCCATGATCTCGACGCCGTCGTAGCCGGCCCGCCGGGCGAGGGCGGCGCAGCGGGCGAAGTCCTCGATGGTCTGCTCGACCTGCTCCGCGGTGAGGGCGTTCGGCACGTACGGGCTGATCGGGGCCTGGAGGGCGCTGGGGGCGACCAGGTCGGGGTGGTAGGCGTAGCGGCCGAAGTGCAGGATCTGCATCGCGATGCGGCCGCCGGCGGCGTGCACGGCGTCGGTGACGACGCGGTGGCGGTCGGCCTCCGCCTCGGTGGTGAGCATGGCGCCGCCGCCCCAGGACCGGCCGGCCTCGTTGGGGGCGATGCCGCCGGTGACGATCAGGCCGACGCCGCCGCGGGCGCGCTCTCCGTAGAAGGCCGCCATCCGCTCGAAGCCGTTCGGTGCCTCCTCCAGGCCGACGTGCATCGATCCCATGATCACGCGGTTCGGGAGGGTGGTGAAACCGAGGTCGAGCGGGCTCAGCAGGTGCGGGTACGGCTTCCGGGCCCGCTGGGGGTCGGTGCTCATCGGCTTCTCCTGTGCGGCGTGCGGCGGCTCGTTGTTACCACACGGTAGGGGACGCGGTGCGGGATGTGCAACTAGTTGCATAACCTGGCCTCCGGGAGCGGCGCCGCCCAAGGTCGGCCAACGACCCGCCCGCCCCGCACCCGCCGCACCACCCCTTCCGCATCGCCGCTCCCCCGGCGGCCGCACCGCACCTGAGGCCGCACCGCACCGCACTGGCGGCCGACGGTCGCCGGCAATTTGCCTGACCAGCCGTCAGATCGACGGGGAATGTGCGTATGGTCGTTCCCCGAAGGGGGTTCGGAGGAATCCCCGGGGAGGGGACGGCAGTGCGAGGCGGAGAGATAGCCGTGGTCGGCGGCAGCATCGCGGGGTGCGCGTTCGCGCGGGCGGCCGCCCGCGGCGGGGCGGACCGGGTGGTGGTACTGGAGCGCAGCCCCGGCCGGCTGGAGGACCGCGGCGTCGGCCTCTGCGTGCTCGCCGACCGCTACACCGAACTGGCCCGCGCCGGCCACCTCGACGACGGCATCCGCTGGCACCGGCTCACCCAGCGGCACTGGCTGGCGAACGACCCCGACGGCGGCCCGCGCGGACGACTGCTCTGGGCGCAGGAGATGCCGTTCCGCTCCTACCACTGGGGCGTACTCTGGCAGGCCCTGCGCGAACGCACCCCCGACACCGTGGAGTTCCGGCTGGGCGGGGCGGTCACCACCGTGGCCGGCGACGGCGAGCACGCCTGGCTGACGGGCCCGGACGGCGGCCCGGGCGGCGCACCGGGCGGCGCACCGGACGCCGGACCGGACCGGTACGACCTGGTGATCGGCGCCGACGGCTACCGCTCGGTGGTGCGCGAGGCCGTCTGCCCCGAGGCCCGGCCCGAGTACGCCGGCTACGTCTGCTGGCGGGGCAGCTTCGACGCCCGGCTGCTGGCGGAGGTGCCCGGCGGCGCGGCGCTCTGGCCGGAGCACGAGGTGATCACGGTCTGTTACCCCGGCGGCCAGGTGGTGCTGTACCGCATCCCCGGTCTGACCCCGGGCTCCACCCAGGTCAACTTCGTCTTCTACGCGCCCACGCCGGCCTGGCTGCGACCGGGCGACCCCACCAGCGTGCCGGCCGGCGCGCTCACCACCGGGCAGTTCGAGGAACTGGCCGAGCTCGCCGAGCGACACCTGCCGCCCTACTGGGCCGGGGTCATCGCCCTCAGCCCCCGCGACCGGACGTTCATCCAGCCGATCTACGACCTGGCGGCTCCGCGCCGCACCGCCGGGCGCCTGCTGCTCGCCGGGGACGCGGCCACCGTGGTCCGTCCGCACAACACCAGCGGCGCGGTCAAGGCCGTACAGGACGCCTGCGCGTTCGAGGACGCCTGGCGGACGGCCGACTCCTGGGCCGAGCTGCTGCCCGCGTACGACCGCGAACGCGGCACGGTAGGGCGGGATATGGTCGAGGTCGGCCGGCGGCTCGGGCGTGCCCAGGTGACCGATGCGCCGGACTGGTCGGCCATGGACGAGGCCGCGATGACCGCCTGGTGGCGCCAACAGGTCGCCGGGACGGGCGGGTTCGGCGGACACGCGCTCGGACGCCCGCCGACCCACCGTCAGGCCGACTGACCGGGCGGGGTGTTCACCCAGACCGTGCGGCCAGAACGGCCGCACGGCCGCACGTCTTCACGACCCCGTAGCCGGCCTCAGACGTTGACGCCGTAGTCGGTCGCGATGCCGCGCAGGCCGGAGGCGTACCCCTGGCCGATGGCGCGGAACTTCCACTCGGCGCCGTTGCGGTACAGCTCGCCGAAGACCATCGCGGTCTCGGTCGAGGCGTCCTCGGAGAGGTCGTACCGGGCGATCTCCTGGCCGTTGGCCTGGTTGACGATCCGGATGAACGCGTTGCGGACCTGGCCGAAGCTCTGCAGGCGGGCGTCGGCGTCGTAGATCGACACCGGGAACACCACCTTGGCCACCCCGGCCGGCACGGCGTCCAGGTCGACCCTGATCTGCTCGTCGTCACCGTCGCCGCCACCGGTCAGGTTGTCGCCACTGTGCTCGACCGACCCCTCGGGGCTGCGCAGGTTGTTGAAGAAGACGAAGTGCTGGTCCGAGACCACCTTGCCGAGCGCGTTGCAGAGCAGCGCGCTCGCGTCCAGGTCGTAGTCGGCCCCGGTGGTGGTCCGCACGTCCCAGCCGAGACCGACGATGACGGCGGTCAGGCCCGGCGCCTCCTTGGTCAGCGAGACATTGCCACCCTTGGCCAGCGAAACTCCCACGATGCCCTCCTCGGTTGCTCTCCCTCCCGAAGAATCTACAACACTGTAGAGATCACGAGAATCCATCCGTCCCGATGCGCCCCCGGCGTGCGCCAGGCCATTGCGCGCCACCGGGCTGCGGTGTCGGTGACCGCTGCCCGCCGACCCTCACCGCCCCGCCAGCAGCTCGGCGACGTGCGGCGGTAGCAGGCAGGCCTGCCGCGCCAGCAGGTCGACGAAGGCCGCCGTCAGCGGATCCGGCCTGGTCCGGGTGTACGCCACGAGCGGGCGCCGCACGGGCGGCTCGGGGCGGCGGACGAGGCCGTCGAAGCCCGGCGGGACGATGTTGGCGGGCACCAGGGCCGGCCCCAGCCCGGCCGCGGCCAGCAGCGGCGCGGCCGCCGTCTGCTCCGTCCGCACCGCGACCCGCGGCCGGAACCCGGCCTCCGCACAGGCCCCGTCGAGCAGGTCGGCAAGGCCGTTACCGGGCGCGTAGTGCACCCAGTCCCGCCCGGACAGGTCGGCCAGCCGCACGATGTGGCGGTCACTCACCTCGTCCGACTCGGCGGGCAGTGCCAGCACGAACTCCTCGACACCCAGCTCCCGGGTCGGCCCCTCCCAGTCCGGCGGCGGCGTGCCGACCGCGACGTCCGCCTGTCCGGCCGCCATCGCCGCGCGCAACTCGTCGTTGTGTGGGTACTCGCGCAGCCGGATCCGTACCTGCGGGTGGAGCCGGCGCCAGGCCCGCAGCACCGGCGGCAGGATGCCGAGGCTGATCGAGTGGACCGTGGCGAGTTCGAGCTCGCCGAAGTCCAGACCGGCCGTGAGACGGGCCGCGGTGCGCAGGCGCTCGGCATCGGCGAGCGCGGCACGGGCGTGCGGAAGCACCGCCCGGCCCATCGGCGTCAGTCGGACCGCGCGCGGGAGCCGCTCCAGCAACGGGCCGCCGACGGCCCGCTCCAGCGCCCGCACCTGGTGCGAGAGCGCGGGCTGGGTGACGTGCAGCAGCTCGGCGGCCCGGGTGAACGACCCGGTGTCGACGACGGTCACCAGGTATTCGAGCTGTCGGAGAGTGGCCATGCACAGAGTTTATGGCTGACCCAAAAGACAAGCCTTGGACGCATCACCGCTGCTCGGGGCAGGGTGATCGGCGTAGACACCCGTCTCCCCCACCACCCACCCGCCCCCCGAGGAGCCCCAGAATGACCGCCCAGATGCCCATGCCGATGCCCGCCTCCACCTCCGCACTCACCTCCACCGCCCTCGAAGGCCGCCGCATCGTGGTCGTCGGCGCCGGCTCGAACACCGGCCGCGCGCTCGCCCTCGCCGCCTCCGCCGCCGGCGCCGAGCTGATCCTGGCCGGCCCCGACCCGCGCAAGCTGGAGTGGACGGCCGGCGAACTGTCCGGCCCGGCCCGGGTCGTCCCGGTGGATCTCGCGGACGAGGCGTCGATCGCCGCCCTCGCCACCGCCACCGGTCGCTTCGACCATCTGGTCTCCACCGCCGCGATGCCCGCCAACGGTCCGCTCGCCGAACTCGAACTCGCCGATGTCCAGCGCGCGTTCGCGGCCAAGGTGGTGGGGCCGTTGCTGCTCGCGAAGCATCTGGCCGGTCAGGCCGCGACCGAAGGACCCGACGGCGCCTCGTTCACCTTCTTCTCCGGAGTCGCCGCCTGGCGCCCGGCCCCCGCCCGCACGGTGATGGCCGCCACCAACGGCGCGCTCGCCTTCCTCGTCCAGGCCCTCGCCGTCGAGATCGCCCCGGTCCGGGTCAACGCCGTCTCCCCCGGCATCGTGGACAGCGGCTCCTGGGACCGGATGGGCACCGACAAGGAGCCGTTCCTGCGCGCGGTCGCCGAGCGCAACCCCGCCCGCCGGGTCGGCAGCACGGACGATCTGGTTCGCGCCGTCCTCTTCTCGATGGCCAGCCCGTTCGTCACGGGGACGGTCCTGCACGTGGACGGCGGCGGCCGCCTGGTGTGACCGGGCCGTCCCGCCGCTCCGGGGCGGCTCGGCCCGGCCCGGGCCGGCCCGGAAGCGTGCCGGGCCGGAAGCGTGCCGGGCCGGAAGCCGCCGGCCCGCCCGGGGTCCGTCCCGGCGGGCACTGCGGGACCGGACCTAGACTGGCCGTGCGGGCGAAGGCCCGCGCGCGGGAGGTGTCATGCGACGCCGGTACAGCTTCCACCTCGACCGGGCCGACCGGTCCGTCACGGTGAACGTCCGCTCGGGCTGGATCACCGAGACCGAGCTGCTGGTGGACGGCCGGGAGTGCGCCTTCCACCGCGTGCACGGCCACGGCGTCTACCCGCTCGTCCTGGCCGCCCGGATCCCCGAGGAGCCTGCGCTGCCGCTTTCGGTCCGACTGGAACGGACCGGCTCGGCGGAACACCCGCTCGCCTGCACGGTGGACCTGGGCGGCACGGTCCGCCCGGTGCCGGAGCGCGTCGACCGCTGACGTCCGGGGCGACGACACACGCCCCGCGCCTCCCGCTACCGCGCCCGGCTCTGCGCGACGATCTCCTCGACCGCGGCTCGGGCGCGGGCGGCGTCCGCCGCCACCAGGCCGATCCGGGTCCGGCGGTCGAGCACGTCGGAGGCGTCCAGGGCGCCCTCGTGCGTCACGGCGTAGGCGATCTCGGCGCGGGTCACGTCGATGCCCTCGGCGATCGGCTCGGCGCCGCCCGCCGCCAGGACCTCGCGTGCCGCGCCGCCGTGCCGGGCGAGCAGCGAGGCGGGCACGCCGCCCTCCGGTGCCGGCCGGCTGTCCCGGTGCCCCGGCGCGCCGACCAGCGGCAGGCGGGCCGTCCAGCAGGCGCGGGCCGGCAGACCGCGCAGCCGGACGGCGGTGTCCACCGCGTCCTCGGCCATCCGCCGGTAGGTGGTGAGCTTGCCGCCGACGACCGTGATCACCCCGGACGGGGACTCCAGCACCGCGTGCTGCCGGGAGAGGTCGGCCGTACTGCCGCCGCCGGTGTCGATCAGCGGCCGCAGCCCGGCGTACGCGCCGCGCACGTCCGCCCTGGTCAGCGCGGTGGTCAGGGCGGCGTTGACGGTGTCGAGGAGGAAGTCGAGCTCGGCCTCGGTCGGCTGCGGTTCGTCCGGGACCGGCCCGGGCGCGTCCTCGTCGGTCAGGCCGATCGCCACCCGGCCGAGCTGCTGCGGCAGCGCGAAGACGAACCGGCTGGTGGAGCCCGGTACCGGCACGGTGAGTGCGGCGACCGGGTGGCCGAGCGCGGCCGCGTCGACCAGCAGGTGGGTGCCCCGGCTGGGCCGCAGCCGGATGGACGGGTCCACCTCGCCCGCCCAGACACCGGTGGCGTTCACCACCGCGCCGGCGGTGAGGTGCAGGGACTGCCCGGTGAGGCCGTCGACCAGCCGGGCCGAGGTGCCGGTGACCTCCTCCGCCCGGACACGGGTGAGCACGGTGGCGCCGTACTGCGCGGCCGTCCGGGCCAGGGCCACCACCAGCCGTGCGTCGTCCACCAGTTGGCCGTCGTGCGCGACCAGCGCGCCCGCCAGCCCTGCCGCCCGTACACCGGGCACCAGTTGGCGAGCCCGGGCGGCGTCGACGCGGCGCATCCGGGGCAGCACCGCGCTCGGCGTGCGGGCGCTCAGTCGCAGCGCGTCCCCCGCGACGAAGCCGGCCCGGACCAGCGACGCCTGCCCGGGGCGCAGCAACCCCGGCAGCAACGGGACGAGTTGGGGCAGCGGGCGGACCAGGTGCGGGGCAGTGCGGGTCATCAGCACGCCGCGCTCGACGGCGCTCTCCCGGGCCACGCCGATCCGCCCGGAGGCGAGGTAACGCAGACCGCCGTGGACCAGCTTCGAACTCCACCGGCTGGTGCCGAAGGCCAGGTCGCGGGCCTCGACGAGGACCACGCGGAGCCCGCGCGCGGCCGCGTCCAGCGCGACCCCGGCGCCGGTCACCCCGCCGCCGACGACCAGCAGATCGACGGCCGGGGCGGCGGCGAGCGCGTCCAGCTCCACCTCCCGCCGCCGGGAGGTGAGTCGGGTGGTTCCGGCGAAAGGCCCGGCGTTGATCGTCATGGCGCGAGGTATCCGTTCGTCACGGCGTGCATGGTCAGGGCGCGAGGTGTCCGTCGGTCACGGCGTCTGCCGTCACGGCGTCTGCTGTCACGCCGTGAGCGCTCACGACACGAGCACTCACGGCGCGAGGTACCCGTCCAGTGCCCTGGCCAGTTCGCGCCGCCAGGCCGCCTCGGGCAGCAGGTGCGCCACCATGCGGTGCGACTGGACGGTGGACTGGGCGATCAGCAGCACCATGGCGGCCAGTTCGAGGGGCTCGCCGGCCCGGACCGAGCCGTGCGCCTGGCCCTGCTCGATGCCCGCGCGCAGCGCCTCCAGCAGGCCGAGCTGGCTGGTGCCGAGCCGCTCGACCACGTACTCGAAGAGCGCGTCCGAGTCGGCCGAGCGCAGCAGTGCACCGAGCACCGGGTGATCGCGCAGCCGGACGGCGACCTCGACGACGCCCTCGACGAAGGCGGCGCGGTCCTCGCCCGTGAGCCGGACGGTGGCCTGGGTCGCGAGGATCTCGCGGGTGAGCAGCGCCCCGATCACCGCCCGGACGTCCGGCCAGCGCCGGTAGACGGTGGGCCGACTGACCCCCGCGCGCCGGGCGATCTCGGACAACTGCGTTCGGCGCACGCCGAGTTGCACGATCAGCTCGGCGGCGGCGTCGAGGATGGCGTCATCGGTGCTGCGAGGCTCGGGGGTCGTCTCGGGGTCGACCGGGCCAGCGTTACTACTTGACATGATGTGTGAAACTGTAACGCATGGCACCTGAGACGCAAGCGGGACCGGCCCACGCCGCGCTGCCGCTCCCCCCGATGAAGTGGGACGCCTGGGGCGACCCGGCCCTCGCCAAGGAGCTGTCCGCCGACATCAAGGCCCTGCTGGCCGCCGCCCTCGGCGTCACCGGCGACGCGGCCCCCGGGCCCGCCGCCGAGGAGGTCGCCCTGCGACCCTCGCAGCTGACCGGGGCGGACCTGAAGGCGCTGGCCGCCGTGGTCGGCGAGGCGTACGTCAGCGCCGCCCCCGCGGACCGCCTCCCCCGGGCCGGCGGCAAGTCCACCCCGGACCTGCTGCGCCGCCGCAGCCGCGAACCGCAGGACGCGCCGGACGCCGTCGTGCTGCCGGGCAGCGAGGACGAGATCGCCGCGCTGCTCACCCTCTGCGCCGAACGCCGCATCGCCGTGGTCCCGTTCGGCGGCGGCACCAGCGTGGTCGGCGGGCTGGACCCGGAGCGCGGCGGCTTCACCGCCGTCGTCTCGCTCGACCTGCGCCGCTTCGACCGGCTGCTCGACCTGGACGCCACCTCCGGCGAGGCCGTCCTGGGAGCGGGCCTCACCGGCCCGGCGGCCGAGGCCCTGTTGGCCGGGCACGGCTTCGAACTCGGCCACTACCCGCAGAGCTTCCGCTTCGCCACCATCGGCGGTTTCGCGGCCACCCGCTCCTCCGGCCAGGACTCCGCCGGGTACGGGCGCTTCGACGAGATGGTGCGCGGCCTGCGCGTCGTCACCCCGGTGGGTGCCCTGGACCTCGGCCGTGCGCCCGCCTCCGCCGCCGGTCCCGACCTGCGCGAACTCTTCCTCGGCTCGGAGGGCACGCTGGGCGTGATCACCGCCGTCCGGGTCCGCATCCACCCGGTGCCCGCCGTGAAGGCCTACGAGGCGTGGTCCTTCCCCGACTTCCCCACCGGTGCGGCCGCCCTGCGCGCGGTGGAGCAGCAGGACACCGGACCGACGGTGATCCGGCTCTCCGACGAGGCCGAGACCATGGTCAACCTCGCGACGACGGAGAAGATCGGCGGCGAACCCGCCGTCACCGGCTGCCTGGCGGTCACCGTCTTCGAGGGCTCCGCCGAGCAGGTCGCCACCCGCCACCAGCTGACCCGGGCCGTCCTGCTGGCGGCCGGCGGCACGTCCCTGGGCGAGGCGCCGGCTCGGGCCTGGGAGCACGGCCGGTTCAACGCACCCTACCTGCGGGACTCCCTGCTGAGCGCGGGGGCGCTCTGCGAGACCCTGGAGACGGCGACCGACTGGCGCCGGCTCGCCGACCTCCGCTTCGCGGTCACCTCCGCGCTGACCACCGCCCTGCCCGGCGCCCTCGTGCTCTGCCACATCTCGCACGTCTACCCGACCGGCGCCTCGCTGTACTTCACCGTCGTCGCCGCCCTCGGCGAGGAGCCGCTCGCCCGGTGGGCCGTCGCCAAGCGCGCCGCGGGTGCCGCCATCGTGGCCAACGGCGGCACCATCACCCACCACCACGCCGTCGGCGCCGACCACCGGCCCTGGATGGCCGAGGAGATCGGCGAGCTGGGCGTCCGCATCCTGCGCGCGGTCAAGGCCGAACTGGACCCGGCAGGCATCCTCAACCCCGGCAAGCTGATCCCTTGAGCGAGCGGAGTGGGCGAACCGGCGAGTGCCGCGCGTGGGCGAGTACCACCGCCGAGCGGAGCGAGGTGGGCGCGTGAGTGAGCGGAGAACCATCGCCCGGGTCGTCGTCCTCACCAACCCGGCCGCGGCCGCCGGTCACGCCGAGCCGGCGGCCCGCCGCGCGACCGCCCGCCTGCGCGCCCTGGGAGTCGAGGTCGACGAACGGGGCGGCTCGTCGGCGGCGGAGTCGCTCGCCCTGGCCGGCGCGGCCGTCGCCTCCGGGTCCTGCGACGCACTGGTGGTGGTCGGCGGGGACGGCATGATCAACCTCGGCCTCCAGGCGGCCGCCGGAACGGGTGTCCCGCTCGGCGTCGTCCCGGCGGGCACCGGCAACGACCACGCCCGCGCGTACGGGCTGCCGCGCGGCGAACCGGAGGCCGCCGCCGAGGTCGTCGCCGCCGGCCACACCCGGACGGTGGACCTGGGCCGGGTCACCGCGGCCGACGGGACGCAGCGCTGGTTCGGCTCCGTTCTCGCCAGCGGCTTCGACTCCCTCGTCAGCGACCGCACCAACCGGCTCCGCTGGCCACGCGGCCGGATGCGCTACAACCTCGCCATCCTGGTCGAGTTCGCCAACCTCCGCCCGCTCCCGTTCCGGATCACCCTCGCCGACGGCACCGTCATCGCCCGCGACCTCACCCTCGCGGCCGTCGGCAACACCACCAGCTACGGCGGCGGCATGCTCATCTGCCCCGGCGCCGACCCCGCCGACGGCCTGCTCGACGTGACCCTCGTCGACGCCATGCCCCGCCACCGCATCGCCCGGTTCTTCCCCACCCTCTTCAAGGGCACCCACGTCGACCGCCCGGAGGTCACCACCCACCGCACGCCCTCGCTGCGGATCGACTCCCCCGGCATCACCGCCTACGCCGACGGCGAGTTCATGGCCGCCCTGCCGATCGAGGTCGCGGCCGTCCCGGGCGCCCTGCACCTGCTCACCCCGGCCTGAGGCACGCGCCCCTGCACAGGAGGTCGGCCGGCCCGACTTCCTGTGCGACCGGGTCGGCCGCCGTCACCACCCCGGACTTTGCAAAGTTCTCAGCGTAGGCGCCGCACCCGTCTCCCGCATTCGCCGGGCGTCGTACGCACCGCCTTCAGTAGACTCCTGACCTCAACTCCTGTCGTTTCCAGGTGAATTTCGGGGGACAAGCGGTGGACCTGCACTTCTCGGTGGCCGGCGGGCAGCCCGCCGCGGACGCGGAATCGCTGACCGACTGGCTCCGGGGCGAGCCCGAGCTCTCCGGCACCGTGGGCCTCACCGGCGCGGCGCCAAAGCCCGGTGAACTCGGCACGGCCCTGGACGTCCTGACGGTCGCGGTCGGAGCCGGCGGCGCCCTCTCGGTGCTGGCCGCCTCGCTGCGCACCTGGTTCGCCCACCCCCGGCGCAGCGACGTCCGGCTCAAGATCCGGCGCCCGGACGGCGAGTCCGTGGAACTCGACGCGAAACGGGTGAGCGCCGCCGAGCTGGAGGCCGTCCTGCGCCAGGTGCTGGAGCACGGCCCGGTACCGGACAGCGCCGCCCCCGAGCAGGAGTGACGTGCGCCTTCCGGACCCGCAGCGCTCCCGGATCGTCCTCATCGGTGCCGGCACCTACCGCGATCCCCACCTGCTCGACCTCCCCGCCGTCCCCCGGACGATCACCGACCTCGCGGCGGTCCTCACCGACCCGACGCACGGACTCGTCCCCGAGGACCACTGCACCGTCCTGCTGGACGACGGCGACCTGCGGACGGTCGGCCAACGGCTGCGCACCGCCGTCCAGGAGGCGGAGGACCTCCTGCTGGTCTACTACACCGGGCACGGCCTGGTCGCCGGACGCCGCCACGACCTCTATCTCGGCCTCCCGGACAGCGAGTTCGTGGCACCCGAGTTCAGCGCCCTGGAGTACGACAAGCTGCGCGGCGCCGTGCTCGACAGCCCCGCCACCGCCAAGCTCATCGTCCTGGACTGCTGCTTCTCCGGCCGCGTCGTCACCGACTCGATGGCCGCCGACGTCACCGAACTCAGCCGGCTCGAAGTGGCAGGCACCTACGTCCTCACCTCCGCCCATCGCGACCAGGTCGCGCTCTCGCTGCCCGGGGAGGACCACACCGCCTTCTCGGGACGGCTGATCCGCCTGCTCCGCGAAGGCGTCGTCGGCGGCCCCGAACTCCTCACCGTCGACGACCTCTACCAGCGGCTCGCCACCACCATGGCGGCCGAGGGCCTGCCGACCCCGCTCAACCGGGGTACCCGGACCGCCAGCCTGATCGCCCTCGGCATCAACCGGGCCTTCGCCGCGACCGCCGGCCCCGAACTGCGCGAACGGCGCGTCGCAGCGGTGGAGCGGGGCAAGGACGGCCACTGGAAGGAGGCCGCGGAGACGCTGCACGGCATCGTCGAGGAGTCGACCCGGATCCTCGGCCCCGAGGACGCCGACACCCTGCTCGGCCGACAGTCCCAGGCACACAGTCTCGGCGCCGCCGGGGACCCGGCCGAAGCCGCGCGCCTCCTGCGGCAGCTCCTCGCCGACCACGCCCGCTTGCTCGGCCCCGACCACCAGGACACCCTGCGCACCCGGCAGTTCCTCGCCGTCAACCTCGGCGAAGCCGGCCACCGGGAGGAGGCTGTCGGCATGCTGCGCATCCTGCTCGCCGACCGCAGCCGCCTCCTGGGCACCGAGGACGCGCACACCCTGCGCACCCGCCACCTGCTCGCCCGCAACCTCGCGCTCAGCGGGGGCGGCGACGAGGCGGCGACGAGGCGGCGGCGCTGCTGCGGCAACTGGTGGCGGAGCGGGAGCGAGTCCTGGGGGACGAGCACCCCCACACGGAACGGGCACGGACGGACCTCGCGGCGTTCGGCAGGGACCAGGAAAGGGATTGACCAGCGTGTTCGAAAAGTTCACCGACCGCGCGCGGCGGGTCGTCGTCCTGGCTCAGGAAAATGCCCGGAGGCTCAACCACAACTACGTCGGCACCGAGCACCTCCTCCTGGGTCTGATCCACGAGCGTGAGAGTGCCGCCGCCCAGGCCCTGAGGAACCTCGGGATCTCTCTCGAAGCCGTTCACCAGCAGGTCGTGGAGGTCATCGGCCTGGGTCAGGTCGCCCCGTCCGGTCACATTCCCCTGACCCCCCGGGTGAGGAAAGTCCTGGACCTGTCATTCCAGGAATCCCTGCGACTCGGTCACGACGACATCGGCCCCGAGCACATCCTGCTCGGCGTGATCCGCGAGGGCGAAGGCGTCGCCGCCCAGATCGTGGCGACGAGGCTCGGAACCCCCCTCGACCGGGTACGTCAGGAGGTCATCAGTATCCTGGTCGGCCTCGCACCCGCCCCGAAGCCGGCTCCTCCCCCCACCCCGCGACTGAACCGGTTCGCCCGGAACCTCAGCCAGGCGGCGGCCACCGGTGCACTCGACCCCGTAGTCGGACGGACACGGGAGATCGAGCGACTCACCCACATCCTCGCCCGGCGGCAGCGGAACGTCCCCCTGCTCGTCGGCGAGCCGGGCGTCGGCAAGACCAGCATCGTCACGGGCCTGGTCCACGCCATCGCCGCCGAAACCGTCCCGGCGGCGTTCGCCCGCCGGGCCGTCCACTCTCTCGACCTCGGCTCCGTCTTCACCAACCCGCAGAACCACGGACGCTTCGCGGAACTCATGACCGGCCTGCTCACCGAGATCAAGCACAGCGACGACCTCGTTCTCTTCCTCGACAACGCACTCACCGTCCTGCACACCCAGGAGGGCCGAGGCGAAGCACTCGCCTTCCTCCGGTCCGTCCTCGGCCAGCCGGGCGTCCACGTCATCGCCGCCTGCACCACCGCCGAGTACCGCCGCCGGACACCGGATCCGGGCCTCGACAAGCTGCTCCAGCCGCTGGAGATCGGCGAACCCCCGGTGGAGGACGTCCTGGAGATCCTGCGCGTCGTCCGGCCCCGGCTGGAGAAGCACCACGGCGTGACCATCGTCGACGCGGCGCTCTCCACCGCCGCCGCACTCGCGCGGGACAACCTACCCGGCCAGGCGATGCCGGGCGCCGCCATCGACCTGCTCGACGAGGCGAGTGCCCAGGCCGGCGCCCGTGATGCGGACCGGCAGCCCGATCCCGTCGTCGACGAGTACGAGAAGCGGATCGCCGAACGGCAGGAGGACCGGGCTTCCGCGCTTGCCGGCCAGGACGTCGAACTGGCGGCCCGCCACGATGGGGAGGTGGCGCAGTTGATCGCGGCGCTCGCCGAACGCCGTCTACAGACGGGCGGGGCTGGAGCCCCGGGCCGCCGGGTCGACGAAGCCGACGTGGTGAACGCCCTCGCGGTCCACTCCGGCCTTCCGCCCACCCCGCCGGACGAGGCCCACGACCGGCCGTCCCGCCCCGGGACCGGCACCACCGTGCCGCGCCCGACCGTGCCCCACGACCCCTCGGTCTGGGCGATGAGCTGACGGGACCTGCCGTGCACTCACCGCCCCGGGAGTTCACCAGCCGCGTGACCGGTCCGCCGCCGCCCGCAGGCGCCTGACCTCGGCGATCAGGCGGGGCACGTCCTGGCGTGCGGCCGCGATGAAGTCGATGTCCGCGTCGAGCCTCGGGTCCCGCCCGGCCAGCTGCGCGCCTTCGACGAACCGACTGACGTAGATCTCCTCGTCCTGGTCCGCCTCGGGACGGATCCGGATGAAGCTGTCGCCGCCGAGGCCGTGCCGCCCCTCCAGCCAGGCGGCCCACGGGCCCGGTGCCGCCGCGGCGGCCCGTCGTTCCATCGCGCTGAGGTCTTCCTCGGTCAACGGTCCGTCAGCAGTCATGGGCCGATCCTCCCGGTACCGCGCCCGGATGTCCACGCAGCCGGCCCGCCGCCGCCGTCATCCGGCCGGGCCGGGCAGCGGTTGGCGTCACCCGACGAGCCGCCGGCGCCAGTCCAGCGGCCGCACCTCGACGGCCTGGGCCGGATCTCCGTCCCAGGCTGCCGGCAGACCGACTTCCGCCAGCGCCGCCACCACCTCCCGGCCGATGGCGGCCGTCGTGTCCGCCGAGCCGTCGAACCCACCGTAGAGCAGCGTCAGCCCGTGGCCGGCGGCGGCCGCATCGGTGGACTGCGTGTGGAAGTAGACGAAGCCGCGGGCCTCCGACGAGCCCGCACCGCCGATCTCGGACTCACCGCAGGAGCGGCAGCAGGTGAAGTTCTCACGGGCCGTTATCCCGGCCGCCTCCAGTGTGGCGAACGCACGGGTGAGCCGGTCCGGGTCCGTCTCGCCCTCCCAGGCGGCCTGCTCCTCGACCCGCTCGCGCCACATCCGGTCGGCCAGCTCCCGTGCCTGCGCGGGTGAGACCGGCCGGCGATCACCGGAGACGAGGTAGTCCTCCGCGAGTTCGGCGAGTTCCGCCCGCGACGGGTAGCCGCCGACGAGGGTCTGCCGGAGTCGCCCCTCCAGTTGCACGCGGTCGTCCTCGTCCAGAACCAGCGGTGGGACGGGCTCCCCGGCCAGGGCAAGCCGCGTCCAGTCCAGCCCGTCGTCCCAGCCGTCCTGGAGGCGGGCCCAGCCGGTCATCGCCGCGATCACCGGCTCGGGTCTGTCGAGCAGCACCTGGAAGTGCCGGTCGGCGGAGCCGACGCGGTGCTCCAACGTGTACTCGCCCCCGGTCTCGTGCCACACCTGGATGTAGAAGTCCGGGACCTCCGGCATCCGCTCGACGATGAGGAAGTGGTTGTCCGGCCCGCCGATGCCGTGGATCAGCTCGGCCAGCGCCTCGGCGGTCACCCGAGGGTGCCGCGCGCCGGACTCCGTGTGTGCCGTGATCGCCAACATGCCGTCACTCTGACACGGACCACTGACACCCCGGCCGCCCGCGGCGCACTGCCGGGGGCCTCCGAACACCTTGCGTGTGCGGAGAGCAGAACAACCGGACCAGCCGGATCGGCGGGGTCAGGCCGGGTGGACGAGGCGGCTTTCGTAGGCGAAGACCACGGCCTGGATCCGGTCACGGAGTTCGAGCTTGTGCAGGATTCGCCCCAGATGGGACTTCACGGTCGCCTCCGCGAGGTACAGGGCGGCCGCGATCTCGGTGTTGGACAGACCGTGGCCCACCTGGACGAGGACCTCGCGTTCACGGGCGCTGAGCCGGCTCAGCCGCTCGCCGTGCTCGGTGCCGGCGCCGCTGCCGCCGGGGATGTGCGGGCGGAAGTGCTCCAGCAGACGTCGGGTGATCCGCGGGGAGACCACCGCGTCGCCCGCGGCGACGCTGCGTATCGCGGTGAGGAGCTCCTCGGGTCTGGTGTTCTTCAGCAGGAAGCCCGAGGCTCCGGCGTTGAGCCCGGCGAAGGCGTAGTCGTCCAGGTCGAAGGTGGTGAGGATGAGCACTCTGCTCTGCGGGCAGAGCGCGACGATCTGTCGGGTCGCCTCGATCCCGTCCGTCCCGGGCATCCGGACGTCCATGAGGACGACATCGGGGCGCAGCTCCCGGGCGAGGCGTACGGCCTGTGCGCCGTCGGCGGCTTCGCCGACCGGTGCCATGTCCGGCTGGGCCTCCAGGACCGTGCCGAAGGCCATCCGGAGCAGCGCTTCGTCGTCGGCGATCAGGATGCGGATCGTCATGCGGACGCCGCTCCGCTGCTGTCGAGGAGGAGGCGGGTACGGACTCCCCAGCCGCCCCCCGGAAGCGGTCCGGCCCGCAACGTCCCCCCGTAGGCGGCCGAGCGTTCGCGCATGCCGGGGATGCCGTGGCCGGAGGAGGTGGCGGCGGGCGGCGGCGGGCAGGGACCGCTGTCGGTGACGTCCACGGTGACGGTGTCGGCCGAGCACCGTATCCGGACCTTCGCGTGAGTGCCGGTGGGAGTGTGCTTGAGGGCGTTGGTCAAGGCTTCCTGTACCAGGCGGTAGACGGTGAGTTGTGCGCTGGCGGGGATGTGGGTGCGGTCGCCGTGGACCTCCAGGCGGGTCGGCAGCCCGGCGGCGGACATCTGGTCGGCGAGGGTCTCCAGTTGTGCGATGCCGGGCAACGGGTGGCGCTCCGCGTCCGGTTCGTCGGTCCGTAGGATGCCGAGCGAGCGCCGCATGTCGGTCAGGGCCTGTCGGCCTGTCTCGGAGACCTGGAGCATCGCGGTGGTGGCCTTGTCGGGCGACCGGTGCTGCGCGTAGACGGCGGCGTCGGTGAGCGCGACCATGACGGACAGGTTGTGCGTGACGATGTCGTGCATCTCCCGGGTGATGCGCGTCCTCTCCTCGGCAGCGGCCAGTCGCGCCTGCTGCTCCTGTTCCTCCGCCAGGCGTGCGGCCCGTTCCTCCAGGGCCGCGAGGTAGGCGCGCGTGGTCCGCACGTTCACACCGAGGACGGCGGCGGCGACGGCCATCGCGGTGACGGCGACGAAGGGCGTCGGGAACGCGCCTTCCGGAGCCCAGCGCAGGCAGGCCAGCAGGACCCCTGCCTCCACGACGGCACCGGCGACGAACGTGCCGCGCCGCCCCGAGTTCGCGGCCACCGTGTAGAGAGCCACCAGCAGGGCGATGTCCGCCGGTAGTTGGACGTCCGTCAGCCACTGGACGAAGGCCGCGGCCGCCACGGCGCCGAACACCGTGAGCGGGGCCCGGCGCCGCCACACCAGGGGCAGCGCGAGGGCGGCGGTGAGGGCCACGGCCACCGGCAGCTCCTGCGGCGCGCGTGTGGTCACGACGTTGATGAGGAGAAGCGTCGGCAGCAGCGAGTCCCCCACCATGGGCGGCAGTCGGGAGCCCAGGCGCGCGACGGCTGTCACCAGTCGCGCCGCTCCGCCGGAAGCCAGGTCGGCGTACCTCGTCAGCCGTGGGGCTGTCCTCGCCCACCGCGCCTCGGGCCGGTCGCGCGCCTGGTCCCGGTCGCGCACCCGGTGGGCCCGGCCGGGTTCCGCGGCCGACTCGGCCATCGCACCTCCCTGTCGGTTCGACGTCATGGCGGCCCCGACCGGGGCTGCCACCGCGTACCGCCGGATCCGCGTCGATTACGGAGGACGTACGCCTCGCGCTGCCCGGCACGTACCGCAGCCCTGTCACGGTAGGCCGCGGGCCCGGCGCAGCACATCAGTCCACCGTCTGACGGCACCGTGCCGGGATACGACCGCAGGAGGAGTCCCACTACCTCCCGTGGTCGCAGGGCGGCCGCTGATCCGGCGTGCTCGGTGCTGCTCCGGTTGCACGGGGACCTGCCACGGATTGCGACCCCGGTCGTAAGCGACGGCGCCCCGGGGTCGATGTGGCAGCGCGCACCCGGCGCCGAGTATGGCCGGGTGACCGAGATCATCGCGGGACTGCAGATGTCCCCACCGGAAATCCTTGCCGTGCCGGCTGCCGTCGCACTGGTGGTGGCGCGCTGGCTTCCCCCCGCCGCCCGCCCGCGCGTCACGATCGCGGCGGGAGCGGTCCTCCTGCTGTCCGCGATCGCGCTGGGCGTGGCGGGGCTCCGCTGGCAGATGCTGCCGGTCCTGGCAGGCGCTGCCTTCGCATCGCCGTTCGCCTTCGCTCCCGTGCTGCGACGCCGTACCGGCCGGCCGGCGTGGCGGGCCCGCTGGTGGCTGGCGTTGCCGGGATCAGTGGCCTGCGTCGGCTTGATCGCCACGGGCCCGGTGGCCGCCTGGGCCTTTCCCGTACCCGTGTTCCCCGAACCGACGGGCGAGTTCGCGGTCGGCACCCGCGTGGTGCAGTGGACCGACCCGCGCCGTCCCGAGACCTTCACCGCCGACCCGGACGACCGGCGCACCGTCGTGGTCCAGCTCTGGTACCCCGCGCCGAGGAGCCCCGCGGGCGCGCAGCGGGCCCAGTACCTCGGACGCACGGAGCAGGAGGCGCGCACCGTCGCCGAAGCCCTCGCCCGCGGAGTCGGCCTGCCGGGTTTCCTGGTCGACGCCGTTCCGCGCGCCCGCACCCGTTCGGTCTTCAACGCCCCGGTGGCCGGCGAAGGGGGGCGGTTCCCCGTCGTGCTGTTCTCGCCCGGATCGGGCGGAGTGCGGACCCAGAACACCGCCTGGGCGGAAGAAGTGGCCAGCCACGGCTACGTGGTCGCCGCCCTCGACCACCCGTACGACTCCGCCGCCGTCGTCCTCACCGACGGCCGAACGATCACCACCGAGACCGCCTCCACCGGCGACCCGGTCGAGGACGACGAGCTGGCGGCCGGCTGGACGGCGGTTCGAGCCGCCGACCTGGGCTTCGTCCTCACCCAGCTGGACGGTCTGGACCGGGGTGGGAGCGCCGACCCGCTGGGCGGACGCCTGGACACCGGCCGGGTCGCGGTGACCGGCCACTCCATGGGGGGTGCGGCCGCCCTGCAGGCAGCCCGGCAGGATCACCGGTTCGACGCCGTCATCGATCTGGACGGCTACCCCCACGGCCCCACCTCGCCCGCCCTCGACCAGCCGACGCTCGCGCTCACCCAGGCCGTCACCCCGGCAACCGATCCGCGTTACCTACCCCGCCTCACCGAGGCGCTCGCGGCCGGCACCGCGACGAGCTACCGGCTCACCATCCCCGGCGCCGCACACCTCACGTTCATGGACGGCCCCCTGTACCTGCCGCCGGTGCCCTCGATAGTCGGCTCCCTGGGCCGCACTGTGAGCCCGCGCGTCGTCGCCGCGGCCTCCCTCGCCTTCCTGGACGCCGTTCTGCGAGACGCACCCGGCGACCTGGCCGGCGTCCTGCCGGCCTTCGGCGACCTCAGCGTCCACCACCCGGACGGCCCCCCCTGATCAGCCGTTCCGGGGCGCCACCGACGCACGCGGTGCGATCGACATCCCGCCCCGGGAGTTCGCCGACGCCTGCGCGAGCGGTCGGGAGCGGGGGACTCCCGACCACGCGGCGGCTCCTGACCACGCGGCGACCCCGGACCAGGCCGGCCGCCCACCACCGGCGCGTGTTCGACCGCCGTTGCCACCCGCACCTGACGCCGACGCGAGAACGCCCTGCCCCGGTCACCGGACCGGGGCAGGGCGTTCTCGGATATGGGGTGATCAGGCCTTCGGGGTGGGCGAGGGCAACGTGCCCGTCAGCAGGGGCCACTCGCGGTGGAAGGACGGGAGGGGGAGCTTGCCCTCCAGGACCGGGGTACCGAAGATCTTCAGGTGGGCGGTGAGTGCGCCGTTCAGGTCGACGCCGCCCAACAGGGCCCAGCCGCCCTGTACCTGGGGGGCGCCGCCCGGGACGTCGACGGTGAGGGAGCCGTCGACCTGGGCGCGCAGGTAGGGGGCCACGGTGGCCTCGACGCCGACGGTGTCGTAGAGGCCGACGCTCACCTCGGCGCCCAGGGCGGCGCGGGCGCCGGCCTTGCCGCTGAGCCGGACGTGGACCGGGGAGACCTTGGTGTCGGCGGCGTCGGTGGACGAGGTCCAGCCGCGGCCGCCGGTGTAGTCGGCGTGCACCGCCCAGGTGCCGGTGGCCTCCTGTTCGGCCTCCAGGTGGACCTGGCCGTCGGCGCTGATCTCCAGGTAGCAGGTGAGCCCGAGGTTCACCACGACCGGCAGGCCGGCCACCGTGATGACCGGGCTGGCCTGGAGCTTGGCGAAGGGCACTCGGATCGGCGCGGCGCCGGTGCTGCGGGCGAGGTCGCCGGTGACCTTCCACCGCGCGTGGGCGCCGAGGTCGAAGCCGATCGAGGCGGTGCGCGGGCCGGTCACGCCGGCACCGTGGTACGCGAAGTGCACGGCGGGGTGCAGCTGGAGGGAGCCGGAGGCGGCGGCGCTGAGGCCGTCGGGGAGCGGGATCGGCGCGTTGACGTCGACCTCCAGCGTGCCGGAGGCGTCGGCCGTGGTGGTGCCGTTCTCCCGGGCGACGGTCGCCTTGAGGTCCTTGACCAGCGGCGTCACCTTGATCGCCTGCGGGTCGACGGCGACCTTGCCGTCCGCCTCGGCGCCACCGAGCAGCTCGGTCAGCGTGGCCGGCCGGGTCGCGAGGGTGACCGAACCACCGCTCGCCGAGCGGACGGCCGTGACCGCCACCAGCGCGCCCTGCGGCGCGGCGGCCGTCGGCGGGCTGGCGATGAGCTGGCCGGGCCGGACGGCCTCGGCGACGGCCGACGGCTCGACCGACGGCGCCGTCGACGGAGCCACCGGCGGGGCCGTCGTCGGGGCTGCCGTCGGAGCGGCAGACGGGGCGGCAGACGGGGCGGCCGCAGCCGCCAGCACCGCCGTGCCGGCGGCCGGGTCGTACGCGGTGAGCTGGAGGTTCTTGGCGGCCGGGGAGACGGCCGTGCCGTCCTTCCCGGGCGCGCCGACGGCCGCCTGCTGCGCGCCCGGCTGGGCGGCCGTGACCGGCAGGGCGGTGCCTGGCGGAGGCCCGGAGGGGGTCGGGGCAGCCGCCGCGGTGGCCGCCCGGGCCTGCGGGGAGCCGGGCGAGGTCGCGGCCACCGGGACGTGGCCGGCGACGGGGGTAGAGGTGGAGGCGGCGACCGGGGCACCGCCGGTCGCGTCGGCCACCGGGGAGGCCTGCTGGGCGCCCGAGGTCGGCCCGCACGCAGCGACACCGAGCAGCACCAGCGAAACGAGGGCAGGGCGGACCGCCATGCTGAGGGAACTCTTCAACGGGACTCTTTCGGAGCGGCGGACGAGGACACGACCGCCCGTGATCAGTGGACGCGGGGAGGCGGCTCGCACGGCCGCGCCGCCATGTTACTGACGAGGAATCATCTTGTCGAAGTCATGAACATGCCCCGCGAGTCAGCGCCAAGGGCGCCAAAAGGACGCCAATTGACCTGCCATCAGGTCCAGTTGAAGCGAACGACCGCCGCCGACCCCCGACCTTCGACGGGGCCTCGACCTCCGGTAACCCGTCGACCGACGGGGGCCGCACCCCCGCCGACCGGGAGACGGCCCACCGCGCGCGGACACCCGGCCATTCCCCGGCGGGAATTGTCCGGCTCCGGTGGGCCGCACAGGATGGGCCCCGGACGACGGACCGCCGACGGCCGGAGCGCCGCCGGCACCACCACCACCACCACCACCCCGCAGGAGAGCGCCATGACCGGCACCACCACCGCACAGCAGATCGCCGACCGCTACATCGCCGTCTGGATCGAGCCGGACCCGGCGCTGCGCCGCCGGCTCATCGAGGCGGTGTGGGCACCGGACGGCCTGCACGTCCTCCAGCCGCCGGAGGAGATCCGGGACAGGGCGGCGGAGTTGGGCTTCCACTCCCCCACCCTGGAGGCGCGCGGCCACAACGCCGTGGAGGCCCGGGTGGCGCGGAGCTACCAGGAGTTCGTCGCCGCCGGAGAGCACACCTTCCGGGCCCGGGACACGGCCGTCCGGCTCGGCGACGTCCTCAGGTTCACCTGGGAGATGGTCCCCACCGGCGGCGGGGAGGCGCTCGGGAGCGGCGTCGAGTTCCTCGTCCTGGACGCCGAGGACCGGGTGACGGCCGACTACATGTTCCCCGGCCCCTGAGCGCCCGGGTCTCCGACGTCCGAACCCTGGGTCCGTTCCCGGTGCGCCGCCCGCAGGGCCTGGGCCGTCGGCTCGTCGGCCGGAAGGAAGGCCTCCAGCTTCAGCTCGGCGAGCGTGATGTCGACCGCGGTGGCGAAGGTGGTCACCGTGGTCATCAGGTGCAGGTCGCCGCGCGAACTGCGCAGGTGGAGCGGGACGGCGAAGCCCAGGTGGTCGGCGCCGGGGGTGTCCGACGCGGGCACGTAGCCGAGCAGTTCGGCGTGCAGCTCGCGCAGGTGGCCGGTCCGCTCGACGATGTGGCGGGCCCAGACGGGGAAGTTGAGGATGCGCGGGGCCATGCCGTCGGGGTGCAGGGCGAGGCGGTAGGCGTTCGTTCCGGGGCCGACCAGTTCGGGAGCGGCGCCCTCGGTGATCAGGCCGAGCGCGTCGTTGGCGGCGACCACGTCACCCTGCCGGTCCACCACCACGGCGGGGTAGGGCAGATGGCCGGCCAGAATGTGGTCGATGGCGGCGCGCACCGGGGCCAGGTCGGGGCCGTCGAGCGGGCTCTCGGGGTAGGCGGGGGCGTAACCGGCGGCCAGCAGCAGCTCGTTGCGTTCCCTCAGGGGGAGGTCGAGGGACTCGGCCAGCCGCACGACCATGCCCCGGCCGGGCGCGGAGCGGCCCGACTCGATGAAGCTGAGGTGGCGCTGGGTGGTCCCCGCGCGGGTGGCGAGGTCGAGTTGGCTGATCCGGCTCCGGGTGCGACGCTCACGGAGCGTCCGGGGAAAGTCCACCCGGCAGTTGTAGCCGGTGCGGCGGACAATCCGCCATTCCCTCGTGGGAATCATCGCCGGTTCCCGGACCGGCGAGGGCTCCGGGCCCGGATGTCGCTCCGGCCCGGGCAGACCGGGCAGACCGGGCTCAGATGCCCCGCTTCGCCGTGATCACCCGGTCGTCGATGGCGGTCAGCAGGGCCGCGTGGTCGATCTCCGTCCGGTCGGCGTAGCGGAGGGCGAAGTCCGCGATCGCCTCCGGAAAGGTGTCGTTCGAGCCCAGGTAGCCCGCGATGGCGAGCCGGTCTCCGGAGCGGGCGTGAGCGCGGGCCAGGGCCCGGCCGCAGAGGTCCGCGTAGGCGCGCAGGCCGGAGGTGGTCATGTCGGCGACCTCCACGGAGCCCTTCATGTCGCGCAGTTGGCGACCGTAGTAGTGGCGGCCGGCCGGGCCGGTGGTCCAGCCGAGGAAGATGTCGCTGGCGGCCTGCATCAGGTGCTGGCCGACGACGACCCGGCGGCCGCCGTGGGTGGCGGACACCTCGGCGTCGGTACGGGTCCCCGCGGGCAGGTGGTCCTCCAGGACGGACCGGGTAGCCTCCTTGATCTGCAGGAAGAGCGGGTCGCGGGCGTCGCGCCCCTCCAGCAGGAGGATGTAGCAGCGGGTCCCGACGCTGCCGACGCCGACCACCTTCCGCGCCGCGTCGACGAAGTGGAAGCGGTCGAGGAGGACGCGGCGGTCCTCGCTGAGAGTGGCCCGGTAGTCGCTGAAGATCTGTCCGACGCTGCCGAGTTCGTTCTTCGACAACGGCTGGATCAGCGGCGGCTCGCTGATGATGCGGCGCCGGCCGTCCTGCTCCTCGGTGAGCTTGTCGAAGGCCTGCATGCTGGTGCGGCGCCGGGCGTGTGCCATCCCGGCTTCGACCCGCTTGCGGCGCTTGACCTTGCCGATCAGCGGCAGCAGGTCCTCCGTGTCGATCCGGGCGTACCAGACGTCGAGTTCGCTCATCGTCGCCAGGCGCCGCATCGCGGTGGCGTAGCCCTGCCCCGCCGCGAGTGCGGCCCGGCGGGCGTGCGCGTCGTCGTTGCCCTTGTCGCGGGCCGCGACGGCGACGCTCGCGGCGAGCCGTTTGACATCCCACTCGAACGGGCCGGGGTAGGTCTCGTCGAAGTCGTTGAGGCCGAAGAGCAGCGCGCGCTCCGGCGAGGCGTACATGCCGAAGTTCACCAGGTGTGCGTCGCCGCAGAGTTGGACGACGATGCCGGTGTCGGGGACGGCCGCGAGGTCGGCGGCCATCACGGCGGCCGCGCCGCGCAGGAAGGCGAAGGCGGACTCGGCCATCCGGCCGTAGCGGATCGGCAGCAGCTCGGCGACCCGGTCCCTCCCCTGCCGTTCCAGCACCGCGACCGGGTCGGGTCGGTCGGCGGCGGGGATCCAGCGGCCGTGGGCGGAGCGCGAGACCCGGTCGCGAGCGGCCCGGCCGCGCCGGCGGCGTTCGGCGGGACTGGTCATGCGCTCGCTCCTCGGGTCGGACGACGGGGCCGGAACACCCCCTCGCGACGCTAGGTCAACCTCGACGGCCCGGCATGTCGAGGCGCCGGCCGGGCGTGGGCACGCCCGGCCGGCGCCCGGCCGTTCGGGTCACCGCCCGGCCGTTCGGGTGACCGCGCGGAACTCGGGGAGGAGTGGGGTGGAGGTGGCGAAGGGGCGGAAGAGGCGACACCGGCCGGAGCCCCGCGGCGACGCCCGCGAACGCGCGCCCTACTCGACGACGAAGTCCGCCATCATCGCCATGTCCTCGTGCTCCAGGTTGTGGCAGTGCAGCATGTACGCCCCCGGGTAGTCCGTGAAGCGGACCAGGAGCTCCACCGACTCCGCCGGCCGCAGGTCGACGGTGTCCTTCCAGCCGGCGTCGTAGCGGCCGGGCTCGGCACCGCTGCGCGAGAGCACCTGGAAGGGGTCCAGGTGAAGGTGGACGGGGTGGTGGACGTCGGTGAAGAAACGCCAGATCTCGGTGCTGCCGAGGGCGGTGCGGGCCAGCGAACGGCCCGGCTCGTAGGGCTGGTTGTTGATCGTCCAGCCGTCGTCGCGGCTGCGGCGGAAGCCGAAGGTCCGGGTGGTGACGGCGGCGGCCGGGTCGAGCCGTTCGAGGGTGCAGAGCCGCTCGGGGACGGCCGAGTCGTCGGTGACGGTACGGGACGAGACGTCGAACAGCATCACCTCGGTGGTCCGGTCGCTGCCGAACCGGTTCATCAGGCGGACGGACGTCCCCGGCGGGAAGCGGGAGAAGTCGACCACCAGGTCGAAGCGCTCGGCCGGGGCGATCTCCAGCGAGTCGTGCGCCACCGGGGCCTCCAGCAGGCCGCCGTCGCCGCCGATCTGTACCAGCGCGTCGCCACCCGCGGGCTGCGGGTCGAGTTCGAGGCGGTAGAGGCGGGCGTTGGAGCTGTTCAGCAGGCGCAGCCGGTAGCGGGCGCGGTCCACCGTGAGCCGGGGCCAGGGGGCGCCGTTGACCAGGACGACATCGCCGAGGACGCCGTTCATGTAGTCGTCGGTGACGCCCGGGACGGCCAGCGTGGGGTCGACGGCCGGGTAGGCGAAGGAGCCGTCCTCGGCGAAGGAGCGGTCGGCGAGCATCAGCGGGATCTCGCGTTCGCCGCGCGGCAGCGGCAGCGCGTCCTCCTCGTCGTCGTGGACCAGGTGGAATCCGGCCAGACCGCGCCAGAGGGCGGGGCCGGTGAAGCCCATCCGGTGGTCGTGGTACCAGAGGGTGGCAGCGCGCTGCCGGCCTGGATAGGTGTAGGTGCGCTCGCCGTCGGTGGTCCGGCCGGCGGGCAGGTCCGCGTGGTGAGCCATCCCGGGCATCCCAGCCATCCCAGCCATCCCGACCATCCCAGCCATCCCGACCATCCCAGCCGTCCCGGCCGTCCCCTGCGCGCCCCCCGCGCCGGCCCCGACCGGCAGGAGCAGGTCGATCGGGTAGCCGTCGCTGTCGGCCGGGGTGTGGCCGCCGTGCAGGTGGACCACCGAGGGCACCGGCAGCTCGTTGCGGTGGCGCACCACGATCTGCCGGCCGGCGCGCACGGCCAGGGTCGGACCCGGGTAGCTGCCCCCGTACGTCCAGGCCTCGGTCCGCAGGCCGGGCAGGATCTCCAGCCGTGCGATCTGCTGGGTGATCTCGTAGTGGTCGGTGGTGCCGTCGCTGCGGACCGGTTGCAGGACGGGCGGCAGTGGGAGCGGCACCTGGAACGGCGCGGGCAGCTCCACGGCGCTGCCCAGCACCCGGCCGGGACGGCCCTCGGCCAGCAGCCGCGCGGCCGAGGGGACGGCGAAGGCCCCCATCGCGCCGGTGCCGACCACGGCCGCGCCGATCCCGAGGAACCGGCGGCGGTTCACTGGACGACCTCCACGGCCCCACCCGACCGGGGAAGTCGGCCGGCGCCGTCGGGGCCGACCGCAGGGGTGCCCGCGCGGGCCTGCAGCGGCAGCCGCCAGGCACCGACCAGGCCGAACAGGATGCCGCTGACCAGCAACACGCCGAGCAGCACGTGCAGACCGAGCGCGCGCTGGTAGCCGGCGGCGATCTGCAGGATCACCCCGGCCGTCAGCAGCGCGGAGAGCCCGAGCGGCCGGCGCGGTCCGCGCCGGGCCGGGGCGGCTAGGCGGACCAGCGCCCCGGCCGCGAGCTGGCAGAGCGCCGCGGCGGCCATGGCCGTCGCGGTGGTCCCGTGCAGCGCGAGCGAGTCGTAGTGGCCGTTGAGGTAGCTGCCGGCCAGCAGGGTCTGCAGGAGGGCCAGGGCGGCCAGCGCGGTGGCGCTCGCCCGCAGCAGGATCAGCGGCCGACGGGGCGCGGGGGCCACGGGAGGACTGCTCATGGGAGGGCTTCTCTCTGCTCGGCCGTGAGGCGGGAACGGGTGCAGGGCGCCTGAGGGCGGGGGAACGGGAAACGCCTCCGGAGGCGGCTCGGCCCCGGACGGCGGGGCCGAGAGCGTAACTGATCGGACATCACGATCAGCGGCACCGAACCGGGTTGGAGTCGATCACCACTCCGTTGCGCCCGCCGGAGCGGGGACGATCACCCGAACGGGCGGTGCGCCACCTTCGCGCACCGCCCGTTCAGCCGGCGAACCTCCCCTCCGTCCCACCGGGGACAGGGGACCTCCGCAGCCCGGCGGCCTGCCCCCTCCGCCCGCTACTGCCGCCCGCCGCCGGCCGCCACCGGGTGGGCCCGGAGCAGCAGGCGGGCCGGCAGGCCGGTCGAGCCGAGGCAGAGCAGCACGGCCCCGGCGGCCAGCGGCAGGGCGAGGCCGGCCGGGACGTAGGGCGCGGAACCGGTGATGCCGCGGGTGATCGGCATCAGGGTGATCCAGGCGATCACCGCGCCGACCGCCAGTCCGGTCGCGGCGACCAGCAGCGCCTCCCAGCGCATCATGCCGCGCACCTGCCGGCGGGTCGTCCCGGCCAGGCGCAGCAGCGCCACCTCGCGACGGCGGTCCAGCACCGTCATCGCCAGGGTGTTGGCGGCGGTGACCGCGGCGAAACCGCCCAGCACGCCGGCCATCACGGTATTCGCCCAGGCGCCGATCTCCCGGGCCTTGTCGGTCTGGGCCACGAAGCCGGCCCGGTCGGTGACGGTGGCCGCGCCGGGGCCGGCCAGGCCGGTCAGCCCGGCGGCGACGGCGGTCCGGTCGGCGCCGGGGGCGTCCGCGACCAGCACCTGGCTGTCGTAGCCGACGGAGACGTGCTCCGCGACGGCCGCCCGGGGCAGCAGCACCTGACCGAGGCCGAGGCCGCGCTCGTAGGTGGCGACCACCGTCGGCTTGACCGGGGTGCCGTCGCCGAGCCAGAGCGGGGCGCGGTCGCCGACCTCGACGCCGAGGGCCTCGGCGAGGCCGGCGTCCAGGGCGACGGTGTCGGCGGAGCGGGCGAGGTCGGCGAGCGAACCGCTCTTCACCCCGAGGTCGAGCACCGCGGGCAGCTTCGCCGGGTCGCCGCTGACGCCCAACGTGTTGGCGGTGGCGAGCATGCTGCCGTCGCGGTAGAGCGTGCCGGTGCGCAGCACGCCGACGGCGGCGTCCACCCCCGGCACCTCGGCGGCGCGCTGGACGCTGCCGGCGGGCAGGCCGGGGCCGGCCGAACCGACCACGTGGTCGGCGGTGATGCCGGTCCGCACCTGTTCGCCGGTGACGTGGGTGATGGTGCTCTGCATGAAGAGCAGGGTGCCGCAGAAGGCGGTGACCATGACGATCGGCGTGATCGCGGAGGCCAGCCGGCGGGCGTTGGCCCGGGTGTTGTCGGCGGCCAGCGAGCCGGGGGCGCCGGCGCCGGCCCGCAGCGGGGCACCGAGCACCCGGGCGGCGATCCCGGCGACCCAGGGGCCGAGCAGGGCGACGGCCATCAGGAAGCACATCACCACGCCGAGCGCGGTGTTGGCGGCGTTCGAGCCGTCGAGGCCGGCGGCGACGGCGGCCAGCGAGACGCCGCCGGCCGCGAAGAGCAGCCCGAAGGCGGTCCGCACCACGCCGGGCCGGCCGGCCTCGACCGCGGACTCGCCGAGGGCCTGGCTGGGCCGCAACCGGGACGGGCGGCGGGAGGCGAAGAAGCCGGCGGTCAGCGCGGCCAGCGTGCAGGTACCGACGGCGGCGAGCATCGGGATCGGCCCGACGTCCAGCGACAGGGCCTCGGGGACGGCGCCGCGGTCCGTCAGCTCGCCGAACCACCAGCGGGCCAGGGCAAGTCCGGGAAGGATCCCGAGGGCACCGGCCAGGGGCGCCACCAGCATCGCCTCGGTGGCGATGGTGCGGCGGATCTGGCGCGGGGTGGCGCCGATGGCGCGCAGCAGGGCGAACTCCCGGGCGCGCTGGCCGGTGGCCAGGGCGACGGTGCTCATCACCACGAAGACCGCGGTCATCGTGGCGATGCCGCCGAAGGAACCGCCGAGCGCTGTGAGCATGGTCCGGCTCTCGGCGAGCACGGGCTGCTCGACGCCGCCGCGGGCGCTGCCGGTGAGCACCTGGGCCTCGCCGCCGACGGCCTGCCGGACCTGTGCGGCGAGGGCCTTGGCGTCGACGCCGTCTCGGGGGACCACGGCGATCGCGTCGACCCGGCCCGGGTGACCGGAGATCCGGTCGGCGACGGGGTCGGCGAACCAGGCGGTGGCGGCCGGCTGCCGCGGAGCCGCCCCCGGCGTGGCCGCGAGGCCGGAGATCCGGTAGCTTCCGGCGCCGCCGGGCGCGGTCAGCGCGACGGTGGCGCCGGGCGCGAGGTGGGCGGCGTGCGCGGTGTCCACGTCCAGGACGACCTCGCCGGTGCCGGGCGCGCGGCCCTCGACCAGCTTCTCGCCCGCCCCGGCGATGCCCAGCGCGGCGATGCCCCGGCCGGTCAGCCCGGGCAGTCCGGCGGCGCCGCCGGCCGGGATCGGGAAGGCAGTGTCCGCACGGGCGGCCGCGACACCGGGCTGGGCGGCGATCCGCCCGGCCAGCGCCGCGTCGACCCGGGCCCGCTCGGGGACGGGCAGCGACTGGGTGTCGACCTCCTCGCCGGTCTTGACGGTGATCTTGACGGTCGCGTCGGCCGCGACCACCACCGGGGTGCCGGCGTACCGGGTCGGCGGCACGCTCGCCGTGATGCCGGTCTGCAGCAGTGTGCCGCAGGCCATGACCACGGCCGCGCCGAGCAGCAGGGCGAGGAAGGTGCCGACGAAGGAGGCCGGCCTGAAGCGCACCGAGGCGCGCGCGAGTCCGTTGCTCATGCCGCCGCTCCGACCGGGCGCGCCGCCAGCGTGACCATGCGGTCGGCGACGGCCTTCGGGTCCGGGTGGTACAGCTCGCCGGCGAGCGCGCCGTCGGCCAGGAAGACGGCGCGGTCCGAGAACGAGGCCGCCACCGGGTCGTGGGTGACCATGACCACGGTCGCGCCCATGGTGTCCACGGCGCGGCGCAGCAGGCCGAGCACCTCGTGGGCGGTGCGGGTGTCCAGCGCGCCGGTCGGCTCGTCGGCGAAGACCACGTCCGGGTTGGTGATCAGTGCGCGGGCGATCGCCACGCGCTGCTGCTGCCCGCCGGAGAGCTGGCCGGGCCGCCGGCCGCCGTGCTCGCCGAGGCCGACCTGGGCCAGCAACTCCCTGGCCCGGGACCGGTCCTGGCGCTCACCGGCGAGGCGCTGCGGGAGCAGCACGTTCTGCTGCACCGTGAGTGAGGGCAGCAGGTTGAAGGACTGGAAGATGAAGCCGATCCGGCTGCGGCGCAGCTTGGTGAGCCGGTTCTCGCTCAGCCGGGTGATCTCCTCGCCGCCCAGGTGGACCTCGCCGGAGTCCGGGCGGTCCAGGCCCGCCGCGCACTGCAGGAAGGTGCTCTTGCCGGAGCCGGACGGGCCCATGACCGCGGTGAAACTGCCCCGGTCGAGCGACAGGTCGATGCCCCGCAGGGCGTGTACGGTCTCGCCGCCACGGCCGTAGGTGCGCCGGACCGCCCGCAGTTCGATCGCGGCGTGGGCGGCGGGGCGCCCGTACGGCTCGGTCCGGGCGTGCTGACGGCGTGCCATGGTGGGCCTTCCTTAGGGGATCGTCGCTGGTCGTCGACGTGTTCCAGCCTAGGAACGGCGAGTGCCGCGAACCATGGAGGCCGCTGGCGGACGGACCGGGGGGTTATCCCCACCCCGCTCCTGCGACCCGCCCCAGGCGCGCCGTCGCTCCCGGTCCCGGCCGCCCCCGCGCGTACCGGCCGTCCCCCGGGTACCCGGCGCGGGGACGGGAGCGGAGGTCGAGGGGCGCGGGCGGCGATGGTAGGGGAAACCCGACCCCAGGTGTCGACCTGGCCGTCATGACCCCGCCCAGCTCCACGGCTGGAATGAAGGGGTGCTGAATCACCGAGGCCGTCGCGGCCACCGCGACCAGGACCGGCAGGACCGGCAGGGCGGCAAAGGACCGCGCGACCGCCAACTCCCGTGCAGAAGAAGGTGGTTCGACCGCCGGGCGCCGTGGTGCGCCGGCTGGCTGTTCGCCGCCGGGTGGGCGGCGGCGTTCCCGCTCGTCTCCGGGCTCGGGCCGCACCGCAGTTGGGGCACGATCGCCGCAACGGGCTATCTGGCGGCGGCCGTCGCCGTGCTCACGCTGCCGTGGCGACGGGCGTGCTCCTGGTCCGTGGCGGTGGCGCTCGTCGGGGCCCTCGCGGCGCCGCTGCTCTGGCTGGTGCTGACCGGTCAGGGGCAGAGCGAGGTCGCCGTGATCGAGCGGTCCGGCGAGTTGCTGCTCCGGCACGGCACGCCCTACCTCGCGGAGCCGCGCACCGTGCCCGAGTACACGCCGTACCTGCCGGGCATGGCGCTGTTCGGGCTGCCCCGCGCGGTCCTGGGGGCGCGGGAGTGGCCGGCCCGGCTGCTCGGCGACGCCCGGCTCTGGTGCGCCGCCGTGTTCCTGGGCTGTCTGCTCGCCGCCCGCCGCCCGCACCGGACGGGACTCGCGGCGCTCACCGCCTCGCCGCTGGTCGCGCTGCCGCTCTGTGTGAGCGGGGTGGACCTGCCGATGACCGGCCTCTGCTGCCTGGCCCTCGCCCTGGCCGCCCGGGGCCGCCCCGGCGCCGCCGGGGCGGCGCTCGCCGCGGCCTGCGCGCTCAAGTGGACGGCCTGGCCCGCGGTCGCGGTCGTCGCGGCCCTGCTGGCCGCCACCGCGGGCCGACGGGCGGCGCTGCGCGGTACCGCGGTCGCGGTGGCGGGCACCGCCGTCCTCGTCCTGCCGGGGGCACTGCGCTCGCCCGGCCCGATGTTCCACCAGGTGTTCGCGTTCCCCACCGGGCGCGGCACACTGCCCACTCCGGCCGGCAGCCCGCTGCCCGGCCGGCTGCTCGCGGACCTCGGCCCGGCCGGCTGGTACGCCGCCGTGGCGCTGCTGCTGCTCGGCGGGCTGGCCGTCACCGCCTCGCTGGCGCTGCGCCCGCCCCGGGATGTCGTGGGTGCCGCCGACCGGCTGGCGCTCGGCCTCTGCCTGGCCTTCCTGCTCGCACCGGCCGGCCGGTTCGGCTACCTCGCGCTGCCGCTGGTGCTCGCCCTCTGGGCCCGGCTGCGGCCCCACCCCGGCCCCGGCGCCAGCCCGCGCGCCGACGCCCGCACCGATCCACGCCCCGATCCACGCACCGATCCACGTACCGCCACCCGCAGCACCACCCCACGTACCGATCCCCGAACCGAGGTTGCACCGACCCCATGGCCAGCACACTGATCGTCACCAACGACTTCCCGCCCCGGCAGGGCGGCATCGAAACCTTCGTCCACGCCATGGCCACCCGCCTGCCCGCCGACGAGGTGGTCGTCCTCACCTCGGACGAGCCCGGCGCGGCCGCTCACGACGCGACCCTCCCCTTCCCGGTGGTCCGCGCCCGCGCCCGGCTGCTGCTGCCCACCGGCCGGGTCACCCGGCGGGCCGCCGAGATCGCCCGTGCGCACGGCTGCGACCGGGTCTGGTTCGGCGCCGCCGCCCCGCTCGCCGCGATGGCGCCCGGGCTGCGGCGGCAGGCGCCCGGGATCGCCCGGACGGTCGCCACCACGCACGGCCACGAGATCTGGTGGGCCCGGACGCCGGGGGCCCGCCGGCTGCTGCGGCGGATCGGTGACAGCGTCGACGTGGTCACCTACCTCGGCGAGTACACCCGGTCGCGGATAGCCCCCGTGCTCGGGCCCCGGGCCCGGCTGGAGCGGCTCGTCCCGGGCGTGGACACGGACCGGTTCCGCCCGGCCACGGCGGACGGAACGACCGCGACGCACGCGACGCACGGGACGACCGCGACGGACGAGGCGGGGGCGACCACCGGCCCGGTGATCCTCTGCGTGGCCCGGCTCGTCCCCCGCAAGGGCCAGGACGCCCTGATCCGGGCCCTCCCGCTGATCCGCCGGACCACGCCCGGGGCCGTCCTGGTGCTGGTCGGCCGGGGCCCGGACGAACGGCGGCTGCGCGCGCTCGCCCGGCGGCACACCGAGCCCGGCTCGGTGGTCTTCACCGGCGGCCGGGAGCACGCGGCGACCCCCGCGTACTACGCGGCGGCGGACGTCTTCGCCATGCCGTGCCGCACCCGGCGGGCCGGTCTGGAGGCGGAGGGCCTGGGCATCGTCTTCCTGGAGGCCGCGGCCGCCGGGCTGCCGGTGGTCGCGGGCCGCTCCGGCGGCGCGCCCGACGCCGTCCTCGACGGGGTCACCGGCGCGGTCGTCGACGGCCGCAGCCCGGCCGCCGTCGCGGCGGCGGTCGTGCGCGTCCTCGGCGCCCCGGCGGCCGACCGCGCCCGGATGGGGGCGGCGGGGCGCCGCTGGGTCCGGGAGGAGTGGTCCTGGGAGGCCTCCGCCCGCCGCCTCGCGGAGCTGCTCGACCCCGAGCGGGTGCGCGCCGAGGCCGTGGGAGCGGACACCGAGGCCGCGGGCGCCCCGGAGGTCTACCTCTGATCTTGGCCAGTGCTCCGGCGTTTACGCCGGGGGTGAAGGCCATCCTTGGCCCGGAGGCGCAGAGCGCCGGAGTACTCTGCGCCTCCGTGGTGACGGTCAGGCGGGGCGTTGCTGGTTCTCGATGTACTGGCGGACGGCGGTCAGGGGTGCGCCTGCGCAGCTTCCGGCGAAGTAGGAGCCGGACCAGAAGTGTCCGCCCCACAGGTATCGGCGAACGTGGGTGCTGTACTCCTGGCGCAGGTAGCGGGAGCTGACGCCCTTGAGGCTGTTGACCAGCTTGGAGAGCTGCACCTTCGGCGGATAGTGCACCAACAGGTGGACGTGGTCCTCCTCGCCGTTGAACTGCTTCAGCTCGGCCTCAAAGTCCTGGCAGACCTCCCGCATGATCTCCTCGCAGCGAGTCAGCATCGGGTTGGTGAACGCGTTTCGCCGGTACTTGGTGACGAAAACCAAGTGGACGTGCAGGTTGTGGACGACGTGGCGTCCCGTGCGTACGTCGGGATTAGGGTTCCATCGTGGTGACATAAGCCGAATGATGGAGTGATCACGTGAGCGAGCAATCCGCCTACGAGAAGCGGCAGTTCGGGCATCGTGCCCGACTGGCGCTGGCGCCCGCACAGATCCGGCTCATCGACGATCAGGCCCACGCGGCTCGCACCGTGTGGAACCTGCTGCACGACTGGTGGACGATGCTCTCGAAGGAGCGCCGGTCACTGGCCGCCGCCGATGCGGCGATCCGGCAGGCCCGCAAGGAGATCGACTGGCTGGGCGTTCTCCCGGCACAGGCCGCGCAGGCGGTCCTCAAAACGTACATCCAGGCGTGGAGGAACTGCTGGGACGCTCGGGCCGACGAGCCGAACTCAAGGCCCGCATCCGATCCGTCATGTCCGTGGACATCCCACAGGGCCGTGACCTGAACATCGTCCGCGTGCACCGCCGCTGGGGCATGGCCAACATCCCCAAGATCGGCCGCGTCCGGTTCCGGTGGACCAAGGACCTCCCCGTCAGCAAGCACGCGAACACCGACAACCGGATCACCGGCGCGCGCCTGACCAAGGACGCCCTCGGCTGGCACATCGCCTTCCGTGTCCAGACCCTCGAAGCGACCCCCGAGCCCCACCACGGACCGGAAGCCGGCATCGACGTGGGCGTGGTCCTGCCCATGGCCCTGTCCGACGGCAACCACCAGGACCACGGCCGCCCCAACAAGCTCCCCGACGGGATCTCGGACCGCGACAAGTGGCTGAACCCCGACGAGAAAGCCAAACTGCTCCGTCTGGAGCAGCGCGCCGCCCACCGCAAGACCCACCGAAAGCCCGGCGAGAAGACCTCCCGCCGCCTGCACCACACCTACGACCAGATCAAACAGCTCCGCGCAAGAGCCACGCGCCGGGCCAACGACTGGCAGCACCAGACCACCACCGCCCTCGCCCGCCAGTACGGGACGATCGTGGTGGAGGACCTGCACATCACGAACATGGTCAAATCCGCCAAGGGCACCACCGAAGAACCGGGAACCAACGTCGCACAGAAGTCCGGCCTGAACCGCGCCAACCTCCAAGAGGCATGGGGCCGAACCATCACGATGCTGACGTACAAAACCGCCCGAAACGGCGGCACCCTCCACAAGGTCCCGGCCCCGAACACCTCCCTGCGCTGCTCCGCGTGCGGCTTCATCACCCCCGGCAGCCGGGAGAACCAGGCCACGTTCGTCTGCAAGAACACCGGATGCGGATGGTCGGGCAACGCCGACCTGAACGCCGCCCGGAACATCCTGCACCTGTACCGGATGGGCCACGCGCTCATCCCGGCTGCCGGAAGGGCAGTCGTCAGGCGCGCCAAGCGCGTCAAGCCCACTGCCGCAAGGTAAGTAGGAATCTCCCGGCTTCAGCCGGGAGAGCACTTCAATCTCCCCGCAGGTGAGCCAGCACCGCGAGCACCCGGCGGTTGCCCTCGGCCGGGTCGAGGTCCAGTTTCATGAAGATGTTGCCGCAGTGCTTGACCACCGAGGCCTCGGTGATGCTCAGCCGCCCGGCGACGGCCTGGTTGTTCAACCCCTCCGCCATCAACGCCAGCACCTCCCGCTCGCGCGGGGTCAGCCGGGCCAACGGCCGGTCCGCCGCCTGCTGGCGGAGCAGGACCCGGACCACCTCCGGATCGATCACGGTCTGACCCGCCGCCACCCGGGCCAGTGCGTCCAGGAAGTCCGCCACCTCGCCGACCCGGTCCTTCAGCAGGTAGCCGAGCCCGGCCGGCTGCGCGCCCGCCGCACCGAGCAGCCGGGTGGCATACGGGGTGGCCACGTACTGGGAGAGCACCAGGACCGGCAGGCCCGGGTGGCGTTCGCGCAGCTCCAGGGCGGCCCGCAGGCCCTCGTCGTGGAAGCCCGGCGGCATCCGGACGTCGGTGACCACGATGTCGGGCCGGTCCGCGTCCACGGCGGCGCCCAGTGCGTCACCGTCGCCGACGGCGGCGACCACGCGGTGGCCGCCCCGGGTGAGCAGCTCGACCAGCCCGGCCCGGAGCAGCACGGCGTCCTCGGCGATGACTACCCGGAGCACGGCACCTCCACCCGGAGCCTGGTCGGCCCGCCGATCGGACTGGTCACCATCAGCCTTCCTCTCAGAATCGCGATCCGGTCCGCGAGCCCCTGCAGGCCGGCCCCGGCGGCCGGGTCGGCCCCGCCGCGGCCGTCGTCCGTCACCTGGAGCACCAGGCGGCCGTCCGTGATCCGGCCGAGGACCGTGATCACGGTGGCGCCGCTGTGCTTGGCGGCGTTGGTCAGCGCCTCGGTGACGGTGAAGTACGCCGTCGTCTCGACCGGTGCGGGCAGCCGCTGCGGCAGGTCGATGTCGACCTCGACCGGGATCGGGTGGCACAGCGCGACCTCGGCGACGGCGGCGGCCAGCCCGTGGTCGGTCAGCACCTGCGGGTGGATGCCCCGGACGAGGTCGCGCAGCTGTTCGAGCGCCCGGCGGGCCTCGCCGCGCGCCCGGTCGACCAGCTCCACGGCCGGGTCGTCGCCGTCGCGCCCGCGCAGCTCGTAGGCGGCGAGCCCGAGGGTCATGCTGAGCGCGACGAGTTGCTGCTGGGCGCCGTCGTGCAGATCGCGTTCGATCCGCCGGCGCTCGGCCTCGAAGGCGTCGACCAGGCGGGCCCGGGAGCGGGTGAGTTCGAGGACCTGCCGGCCGAGGCCCTCGGGCCGCGGCCCGAGCAGGACCCGGACGAGCCGGACCCGGGCGGTGGTCAGCAGCGCGCCCGCGTACGCGCAGAGCAGCAGGCCGGCCAGCCCGACGGCGGTCGCGGGGAGGGCCGCGACGGGGCCGGAGACCGCCCGACCGGGGATCAGCATCACGGTCTCGGGGGCCAGCGCCCAGACCACCAGCGGGCTGACGACCAACGCCCCGCAGAACGCCAGCAGGGCGGTGAAGGTGAGATCGACCGCGCTCAGCACCAGGGCGAACAGGGCGGCGTAACCGAGTTCGCGCCAGGTCGCGCGCTCCCGCAGCCTGGTGCGCAGCCGCGCCCGGCGGCCGACCCCGGGCAGCGGGCGGTGCGGATCGGGAACGGGCACCGGCTCGACCAGCCGCACCCGGCGGCGTTCCAGCGCACCGACCGGGATGCCGGCGAGGGCGACGCCCAGCAGGACCGGCAGACCGACCACGACGACGGACAGGCCGAGGCCGACCAGCAGCAGGACGGCGAGCACGGCCAGCAGCAGCGGCCCGAGGACGGCGCCGCCGAGCAGGTACCCCCAGCAGCGCCACGGGGCCGAGGTGAACGGGAACCGCAGCGGGTGCGCCCGCAGGGCGTTCCAGACCGCCACTGCCTGCCGCTCCTGCGCCACCCCCCGGTCCTCGCCCACCCGGCCACCCTAACCGACCCGCCCTGACCCGCCCTGACCCGCCCTGACCCGCCCTGACCTGCCCTGACCTGCCCGTCCGCATCTGCTCCCCGCTCAAGGAGCCACCCGGTCACCGGCCTGACGAGCCGTCCACGGCCCGGGGGCGGCGGGCGGGTGCACGGCGTCGGCTCCGCCGTGTGACGCCGTCGAGGCTCACGCCCCCCGGGGCGGGCCCGCCGCCGCACGTGCGGCGGCGGGCCTCCCGTCACCGCTCCTGCTGCCCGATCCGCTCGCGCAGACCGGCCAGGACGGCGGCCGCCTCGTGCAGTCCGAAGCCCCGACAGCGCTCGGCGGCGGCGGCGAGGCGGGCGCAGGCCGCCTCCGTCCGGCCGAGGTCGGTGCCCTCGATCAGCCCGGCCAGCCGGACGGCCTCGGCGCGCGGCGTCTCGGCCGGCTCACCGCCCGCCTGGTAGGCGGTGATCGCCAGCTCGGCCTCGGCCAGCGCCGTCTCGTACCGCCCGGCCACCGCGTACACCCGGGCCCGCTCGTAGTGGGCGGCGCCGCGCAGGTACCACGGGGTGTGCGGCTGGCCGCCGCGCTCGGCGGCCTCGCGGACGGCGTCCGCCTCGGCCAGCCGCTCCAGCGCCGAGTCCAGGCCGTCCGGGCCCTGCTCGTGCATGGTGAGCCGGGCGAACTCCCGGAGCATGCCCGCGATCTGGTCCGGCCGGGGCGCCTCGGCGTGGGAGGCGAGCGCCCGCTCGCGGGCCGCGTGGGCGGCCTCCCAGCGGCCCGCCTCGGCCAGCGCGAGGACGGCCTCGCCGGCGACCACGGTGTGGGTGTGCCGCTCCTCCCAGCCGGCCACCTCGTCCGCCAGCCGCAGGTACTCCTCCGCCGAGTCGCGGAACTCCTCCAGCGCGAACAGTCCGCGCGCGAGGTCCAGCCGGGCCTGGGCGAGCATCCGCACGTCCAGGTCGGGTGCGGCCGGGTCGAGCAGCACCGACTCCAGGACGGCGACCGCGTCGGCCGCCCGGCCGGCGTCCCGCAGCAGGTCGGCGAGCTGGAGCCGGACCTGGGCGGCCTCCTCGGCGCCCGCCGGCCCCTTCCGGTCGAACCGTGCGGCGGCCTGGGAGAGCGCCCGGACGGCCGCGCCGTTGTCCCCGAGGTGGGCGCAGGCGTGACCGAGCATCATGTACGTCGCCCCGAACGGGTACGCGTCGTCCGCCCAGCGGGTGGCCTCGGCGAGCGCCCGGTGGAAGACCTCGACGGCTTCGGCCTGCTCGCCGCTCTGCAACAGCACCTGGCCGAGCAGACCGAGCACCCGCGGCGTGTGCCAGGGCAGCTCCGCTGAGTCCAACTGCTCCAGTGATCCGCGTAGTTCGGCCACCGCCTCGGCCATGCGCCCCTGCCGGGCCGCCACGTCGGCGGCGTACTGGCGGGCGGTGGCCGAGCGGCGGAGCGAGCCACGCTCGGAGCTCTCCCGGCGGTAGGCGGTGACGGCGCTCTCGAAGCGCTCGGCCGTGTCGGCCGGGGGCTCGGGCAGCGCCCGGATCAGGTCGTGGTGGGCCGCGAAGGCCCGGCACTGCAGGACGACCAGGTAGTCGTCGGTCGCGAGAGCCGGCTCGCCGCCGGCCGCCCCGGCGGCGAGCAGCGCGTCGGCCTCGGCCAGCGCCGCGTCCAGGGCCGGCCAGTCCGACCTCGCATCCTCGACGTCACCGAGCTCGACCACCAGGGCGCGGGTGCGCACCACCAGGGCCTGCCCGGCCAGCCCCTCCTGCTCGAACAGTTCGCCGGCCTCCAACAGCGCGGCCCGGCCACCCGACCAGTCGTCCCGGTCGAGAGCCAGATGGGCGCGTTGCTCGGCGAGTTCGGCCCGCAGCCGCCCGGCGGTGCCGGCCGCCGTCCCCTCGGCGTGGACGTAGCCCTCGGCGGTGAAGCGCTCGGCGACGCGCTGCCAGAGGCGGTCCGCGTCGGGGTGACCCAGCAGGTCCAGCTCGCGGGCCCGGACGACCAGGGCGGCGAAGTCCGCCGGCTCCGGCTCGGCCGCGCGCAGCGCCACCGGCGGGGTGGCCGGCGCGGCCGCGAGCTCCGGCGCGGCCACGGCCCGCACCCCGAGCGCGAGCGGCTCGGCGAGCAGCGGGCGGCGGTCCAGCCGGGCCCGGCGGCGCGCGCTCACCGCGTCGGTGCCGTTGCGGGCGTCGAAGCGGGCGGCCAGCGCGTCCGCCTCGGTGCGCAGGTGGGCGAGGAGCGAGTCCACCGTCCAGGCCGTACCGGGCGGGCCGCTGACGGCGAGCCCGCCGTGGCCGCCGCGGGCCAGCGCGGCGATCAGCACCTCGACGCCGGTCAGGAAGTCGAGCCGGCCGATCGGGTCCCCGGTGACGGCGAACAGGTCGCGGTTCTCGGCGAGGATCTCCAGACCGCGCGGCTCGTTCCCGGAGAGCGCGCAGAACTCGATGTGCAGGCCGACGGCCCGGGCCATCCCGGACTTGCCGCGGGCGAAGCGGTAGCCGACCAGGTGGCTGGAGCGCGCCTCGTCCGACCGGCCCTCGCGCAGCAGCGGCAGCAGCGCGTGGGCGTGGCTGAGGTAGGGCTCCTCGGCGCAGGTGCTCTCGCCCTCGAAGACCGGCCGCCAGGCCTCCAGCGCCCGCCGGTCGTCCCCGGACCGCACGTGGTGGCCGGCCTGGGCCCGTATCTCACAGGCCCGGCAGTCGCTCAGCTCGCTGCGCGGGCGGGCCGCCCACAGCTCGAAGGCGTTCTCGGTGTCGACCCCGGTGTGCGCGGCCAGGTGGTACCGCTGCGCGTAGTACGGCTGCAGGCCGTGGCCGGCGGCGCGGTAGCGGTCGTGCATCTCGGTGTGCCAGCGGCGCACGGCCTCCAGCGGGACGTCGGGCGTGCCGAGCAGCGCGGTGGCCACCCACTTGAACCGCCAGAACACCTGCTGGCCGGCCCACTCGCCGAAGCCGTCCCGGTCGGTGTCCCAGAGCTTCAGCACCCGGGCGAAGACCACCGGGGCCTTGCTCCGCTCGCCGTCGTACTCGTAGGCCTCCATCAACTCCAGCAGAGCCGTCGCACGGACCCCGGTGTCATCGAACTGCTCGGCGGCGTCGACGAGCTCCTCGGCGGTCACGGTCCGCTGCCGGCCGTACGGGCGGGCGTCGTTCTCGCGCAGCGCGGCCATCACCGCGTCGACGGTGTCCAGCACGTCCACGGTCAGGACTCCTTCTGCGGGTCGGCCGCGTCACGGCCGGCGGACGGCCGGCCGGCGGACTCGTGGCCGAGCATGGCGTGGTCGAGCAGGCTGATGAACGACCGGTTGAGCAGGGCGCTCTCGCTGGACTTCAGCGGGCGGCGGGTGAGCAGGACGGCCTGCCCGTACAGTGCCTCGACGGCGGTGACGGCCAGTTCGCGGTCGCCGATCGAGGCGGCGCGGCGGACCAGCGGGTTGAGGTGGTTGAGCACCAGCTGGGCGCGGGGCACCTCGGCGCGCAGCGAGCCGAGGATGTCGGCCCACAGGCCGTCGGCCTCGTCCGCGAGTTGGGCACGGGTGCGCTCGTGCCGGGCCTCCCGGTTGTCCAGCAGCAGCGCGGGCGCGCTGGTGGGGTGGAAGCTGCGCAGGGCGACGTCGCAGTCGAACCGGCCGACCACCTCGCGGGCGACGGTGAGGAACGCCGCCGCGGCCAGCTCGGCCGCCGGGTCGACGGTGTCCAGGTGGGCGGTGACGGTGCCCGGGTCGAGGTCGGCCACCGACGTGCCGGGGCGGATCTCCGGCAGCCGGTGGACGAGGTCCCGGTCGTAGGTGTAGCCGCCGTTGACGACGCCGAGGCCGGCGGCGGCCGCGATCGGGGCGACCTGGCGGAACTCCTCGACCGTGCGCGTCACCAGGACGACCGGGTGGGCGCGGGCGAACTCGTCCAGGGTGACGTTGCCGTCGGTGGTCTCGAACGGCAGCCAGGGCAGCAGCATCCGCAGCAACTCGTCGTCGTAGCGAGCGAGTTCCTTGACGGCGAGGTGGTGCACCGAGATGAAGCGGTGCAGCAGGGCCGGGTCGCTGGCGGAGAGCCCGGTGAGCCAGTCGCGGATGCGCGCGCCGAGGGCGTCCCGGACGGCGGCGAGCGTCTCGTCCGCGTACAGGCCCTCCCGGGAGGCGGTCGGGCGCAGGCTGTCGGTGTCGACCACGCAGCGGACGAAGAACGCCCAGTCCGGCAGGAGTTCGTCGGCCTGCTCGGAGAGCAGCATGCCCTTGAGGTGGACCCGGTGGCCGGAGCGGCGGGACGGCGGCACGGCGTCCGGCAGGACGTAGGCGACGCCGCGCAGACCGACCACCGGCAGGTCGAGCTCGATGGTGTCCAGCGGCGTGAAGTCGAAGGTGGTGCGGCAGTACGTGGCCAGCGCCTCGCGGCGGGCCAGCGGGGAGCCGTGCCGCTCGGCCCACGGCGGGGTGCGGTTGACGCGGGTGGCGGTGCCGCGGCCGTCGACCACCGTCACCTCGTGGCGCAGCAGGCTGCCGAAGTCCCGGGCGAGCGAGAGGACGCGGTCGGAGCGGGTCCACTCGGCGGCGTCGGCACGCGGCGCCAGCCGGACGGTGGTGCCGGGCTCGGGCTTGGCCTCCGAGGGCAGGGTGCGGATGGTGTAGCGGCCGTCGGAGCCGCCGCGCCACTCGATGACGGGCGCGTCCGGCGTGGCGGCGGAGCGGGTGACGACGGTGATCTCGTCGGCCACCACGAAGCAGGCCAGCAGTCCGATGCCGAACTGGCCGATGAAGTCCCCGCGGGCGCGGGCCAGGCCGGCGCCGTCGATACGGCCCTCGGCGTCGCGCTTGGAGCTGCGGCCGATGGTGGCGAGGAAGGTGTGGACGTCGGCCTCGGTGAGACCGATGCCGGTGTCGGTGACGGTGAGGTCCTCGTCGGCGTGCACGGTGATCCGGGCCGGCGCGGACGGGTCGAGCGCCTGCCGGGCGGAGATCGCGTCCACCGCGTTCTGCAGCAGCTCGCGCAGGTAGACCCGGGGGCTGGAGTAGAGGTGGTGGGAGAGCAGGTCCACCAGGCCGCGCAGATCCACCTGGAAGGTGTGCGCACTCGTCGGGTTCTCGGAAGGGGACACCGCAGGCTCTTTCGATCGCGTCGGGTGGGGCGGGAGTTCTGGGGCGCCGGACGGGGCCGGTGCGGCTGTGCGTGCCGGTGCGGCCTCGCGTGCCGGACGGGGCCGGTGCGGCTGTGCGTGCCGGACGGGGCCGATGGCCTAGCGGGCGCAGCGGTCGCGGTGGACGCGGTAGATCTCGACCGGGTCTCCGGCCAGGTAGGTCCACGGCGACTCGGTCACGGCGCCGTCGAGCGTCTCGAACAGGAGGTGGGCCGTCCGCGGCTGGTCGGCCAGCGAGAAGGCCATCGCGAAGGTGTTGAAGGCGCCCTGCCAGCCGCGCGGGCGCCGGTAGTCGGCGTGCAGGACGGACCGCCGCAGCGCCTCCTGCAGCTCGGCCAGCACGGCGGGGCTGGTGAGGTAGGCGTGGTCCTCGCCGTCCGGGAGGTCCAGCCAGTGCTCCAGGTGCGCGAGGGCGACCAGTTCGCCCAGTGGGCTGCCTTCGGGGGCGGCCAGCATCGCCGAGCGGGCGAAGGCGTGCATCTCCTGGTGCGAGCCGCCCCACTTGGCGCAGAGCTGCTGGAGTCGCTGCCTGTGCGAGCCGAGGTGGCCGGGGTCGCGGCGCAGCGCGGCCTCGAAGCGGTGCCGGGCGACGTCCGGACCGAGCGAGGCGCCGCGGCCGCTGATCTGCAGGAAGTACCAGGGGGCGAGCCACTGCGGCTCGCGCTCGGCCACCGCGAACAGCTGCTCCTCGGCGGTGTCCAGCCGCTGGTGGAAGAGCTGCCACTGCTCCTCGGTGACGTCCTTGGCCCGGCGCCCGGTGCGCGCCTCCCAGGCCCAGGAGACGTGCCGGGCACCGGAAAGCAGCAGCGGCAGCGCGTCGTCGGGCCGGTCGGCGGCGGCCTTGGCCGCCCACTCCTCCACCCCGGCGACGTCGGCGAGCGCCACCAGCAGCCAGGTGAGGTCGGCCCCGTCCGTGACGGCGGCCAGTCCCGGGCGCAGCGCCGCCCAGTCCCCCACGGCCGCCTGGGCCAGCATCAGCCGCAGCTCCTCGTCGCCGCCGGCCGGGTCGAGTACCGGCGGCACGCTCACGTGCGCCGCGGGGCGCCGGCCGAAGCCGAACCCCCGGCGGCCGTCGCCGCCGCCCGCAGCACCCTCGCCGGAACGGCGTCGGAAGAACGACATGGTGTGGCCCCCTCGAACAGCATTGGCATCTTTCGTACGGCTGCGCACCGGCCGCCCCTGACGCAGTACATATCACGGGCGGCTGACATCCCGTCCGCCAGGCCGACCTCGAACCCCAGGTCACGGCCGGTGTCACATACCCCTATGCGGTATCGAGGCGGCAGCGCGGCACGGTGGCCGCCCGGGCCCCGCCCGGCCCGCTCGTCGGCGAGCCCCTCGGCGAGCACAATCAGCGCCTCACGGCCCTGGGCGACTCGGCCGTGAAACGGAACCGGAACACGGCCGAGCAGCCCCGTAGCACCGCTGACATGTTGTTGCCAGTCAGATGCGTGCCACCGCTTCACCGACCACCGGAACTGTCGATCCGTCACGATGTCGTGGATGTACATGATTCGCGTCCGGCTGGAGACGCCGGGCGGTCGACCGGCCGCCGAGCCGGTGGACGCGGCCGCCGTACGGGACGGCCTGGAGCGCGCGCTCCGGGGGCCGGCCCGGCTCGACCACGTCCGGATCCGAACCGCGGCGGGAGCAGTGGACGGCGTGGCGTTCGTGTCGGCCCCCGGCCTGTTGGCGGCCGAGGCCGAGCTGCGCGCCGCCTGCGCGGAACTGGCCCGCCCGCAGGGCCCGCTGGCCGGCTGGCTGCTGCGGCACTGCGAGGCCGACCCCTGGCTGGCGCTCGGCCTGCACGAACAGCCGACGCCCCGCTGAAACGTCTCCGCCGGGGGCGCCGAAGCCCCGGACCGGGCGGTCCGGGGCTCGGCAGCCGGGGTACCGGCCGGTCATACACGGGCGGACACGGGCGGTCGGACACGGGGAGCCGACCCGCCGGGTCAGCTCCCGGGCCCGGCCAGCGTCAGTCCTTCGAGCCGCCCCTGCTCGTACGCGGCCACGATCACCCGCCGCTGCAGCTTGCCGCTGCTGGTGCGTGGCAGCTGCCCGGGCTTCAGGTAGTGCACGTCCTCCGCGCGGACGGTGACGCCGATCGCGCGCACCAGGTGCTCGACGATCCGCGCCCGGCTGCCCGGGATGTCCTCGCGGGCCTCGCGGTCCACCTCGGTCAGCACGACGATGTCGGGCCCGATCTGCGCGACCGCGGTGCGGCCCTCGCGGACGAACGGGAGCTGCTCGACGGCCTGCTCGAAGTCGGCGGCGAACAGACTGCGGCCGCCGACCTTGATCCGGTCGCTGATCCGGCCGGTGATGAACAGCTCCCCGGCGTTCAGGAAGCCGATGTCACCGGTGGCGTAGTAGCCGTCCGGCCCCTCGATCGACCCCGGCCGGTCGAAGTAGGCCCCGGCGAGGCTGCCGCCGGCCAACTCGATCTCGCCCAGCTCGTTCTCGCCGCAGACCCGGCCGCCCTCGCCGCGCAGCCGGACGGTGAACTCCGCCATCGGCGGGCCCACCGAGATCGCCGGGACACCGGAGGGCGAGGTCACCACCCGGATCTCGCCGCCCACGGGCCGGCTGGCCACCAGCAGGACGGCCTCGGCCATGCCGTAGCAGGGCATGAAGACGTCGCGCCGCAGTCCGGCGGGCGCCATCAGGTCGAGGAACTCCTCCAGGTTCGGCAGGTTGATCGGCTCGCTGCCGAGGTAGATCGACCGCATCCCGGAGAGGTCGATCTCGGCGATCTCCTCGGGGTCGAGGTCCTGCATCAGCTTGAGCGAGTAGTCGACGGCGAAGTTCGGGACGACGGTGCCGATGGCCCGCTCCCGGCCCATGTGCTCCCACCAGCCGCGCGCGTCGAACAGGAAGGTCACCGGCTCGGCGAGCAGCAGGTCGCAGCCGACCGCGAAGCAGGACAGCATGCCGCCGACCAGCCCCATGTCGTGGTAGAGCGGCAGCCAGCTGCTGACCCGCTCCTCGGGCCGGCGGCCGTCGGTCCGGGTGATCATGTCCAGGTTGGCCCGGAGCCGCCCGTGCGTCACCGGGATGCCCTTGGGGAAGGACGTCGACCCGGACGAGAACTGCACGAAGGCCAGTTCGTCGTCCCCGGGCGTCCGCAGCCGGGCACCGGCCCGGCGCAGGCCCGCCGGGGGCAGCGCCAGCACGTCGACCGGCAGGTCGACGGTGGCCAGGGTGGGGACGTCGAGGATCCGGGCGGCGTCGAAGTCCGCCGCGACCCGGGCCAGGAACTCCTGGTAGCCGTCCTTCGGCGTGTTCAGCACGAACGGCTTGACCGAGAGCGGCACCGCGCCGATCTCCATCAGCGCCAGGAACGCGAAGATCACCGGGACGGACGTCTCGAACGGGAAGACCACCCGGGTACCGGGCTCGACCCCCTGGTCGCGGAAGAACTCCGCACAGGCGGCGATCTGCTCGGGGAAGTCCCGGTAGGCGGTGAACTCCGCCGGGTCGCCGTACTTCTCGTACAGGTGGAGCCCCCGCTCGGGCGGGCACTCCTGGTTGCGCTGGATGTGTTCGAGCACCGGACCCCTCCTACTCGTTCATCGATTGATACCTGCACCTGCACCACACGTGCCGCCGACGTGACATGACGTCACGTCAGGCGGGGGTGGAGGCGGCCAGGAAGTCCTGGAGGGAGACCAGGCAGCGCTGCTCCGCGTCCAGGAAGGCCACCGTCACCAGGGCGTCCACCGCCGGGCGGGCCGCCTCCGGCAGGTGGATCCGCTGCCGGAACCGGACCCGGAAGGTGATGCCCTCCTCGTCCCACTCCTCCTCCGAGGGGGAGTCGAGCCGGGTCCGCACCTCGACGAGGCCGCGGGGGATCTCCGCCAGGTAGTCGATCTCGGTGCGGGCGACCACCGCGATCAGCCGGTCGCCGTGGACGAGCCCCTGCCGGCCGAGCCAGTCCCACCGCCCGGCCTCCAGGTACTCCAGCGCGACCGCGTTGTTGACGTGCCCCAGCGCGTCGAGGTCGTTGGGGCGCACCGGGAGCATGAGGCGTGATTCGCCGAAGAACACGTCGGACCGTCCGTTGTGATCGTGCCGAAAGGACCGGCCGGGGGCCGGGAAGCGTACTGACGGGCCGAGCCCGGTGGCCGTACCCGCACGGCCGCGCCGGCGCCCGGCGGCCCCGCCCCCCGCGGGGCGCGGGCCGGGGCCGCCGGGCTCGACGTCAGCTGTCGAGGAGGTCCATCCAGGTGTCCTCGACCTCCTCGCGCGAGTGCACCTCGATCCCGGTGATCTTCTTCAGAGCGCCGCAGACCAGCTGCTCCTTCTTCTCCATCGCCTCGGGGCGGTAGCCGGTCTCGGCCGTGTCCAGGTGGTCCCACCAGTTGACGTGGGTGCCCCGGTCCTCCTTCTGGTCCCGGGCGCTGCCCAGGAGTTCGCCGTCCTCGCGGAGGAAGAGGTGGGCCACCGCGAAGGCGTCCTTGGCGTGGTACTCGCCGCTGTCCACCAGCGCCTTGGCGAACGACACGAAGTAGTTGCGGTGCTGGATCTCGTCGGCCGCGACCTGCTTGAAGATCCGGCGCAGACCCTCGTCCTGGATCACGTGCTGGCACTGGCCGTAGTTGACGGCGGCCGTGATCTCGGAGATCGCGAGCAGCACCAGGGTGCGCAGCATGTCGTCGTCCGGGAAGACCTTGCGGAAGGCGAGGAAGGTCTCGTCGTCGATCGCCTCCATCCCGCTGACGTCCGCCAGCCGGTTGAAGACCGTCTCGTGGTGGGCCTCCTCCTCGTTCCAGTAGCGGCTCCAGGTGCCGCACGCCTCCATGACCGCAGCGAGCGCCGGGTTGGTCTTCTCCCAGCGGCGCACCTCGGCCTCGGCCTGCCGCTCCAGACGGTCGGCGCCCGGCTTGGTGGTCAGCTCGGCCCGGCCGGCGTTCCAGACCAGGTTGCGGTCGAGCGGGGTGAGGCTGTCCAGATCGACGGCGGACAGCATCTCGACGACGCTCCACCGGCGGGACTCGTGCAGCCGCTGCTGCTCCCAGGTGACGTCCACGAGGGACATCCGGCGCACCGTCAGCGCGTCCCAGAGGTCGGTGATGATGGCCGGCGGCTCGGCGGGGACGACCGCCCTGCGGATGGCCGGAGCACCGAGGTCCGGGCCGGCGAGGTCCGTCTCGACGATGCTCACGCGGCGTCCTCCTTCGCCTTCTGCTTCTCGAACTCCTCCAGGAACACCTTCAGCACCATCGGCGTCGGGGTGTCCAGGGGCAGTGCGGGCAGCCGCACCCGCACGCCGTAGTCCTTGCGGAGGCCGTTGGCCGTCCGGGCGAACGCCTCCATCAGATCAATGCTGTTGGTCATTTTGGGGCTGCGGCCGATCACCTCGGCCAGTGTCACGTCGTCGGCGAAAACTTCCTCGTCCGCGAGGCCGGCGTGCTCGCCGAATTTCTGCCGGATGTAGGACTCAACTTCGGGCGTCACCATGGCTCGGAATCATACAAGTTGTCGATTACGCAGGCCAAGTGATGTCAGTTACAAGGAAGTTAACGAATCGTCAGATCAGTTCGCACCAGCACCGACAAGCCCCGGGCCGGAACGGGGGCTGACAATGGGAAGGGAATCGGAATTCGACCGAAATCACCGGACGCCCGACAGGTCGGCGGGCCCTGCCGCGGCCGGGTCCGGGCGGATCGTCACCGCTGCGAGCACGGCGACCGCGACTGCGAAGCCGATCGCCAGGTACCAGGTGTCCCGCGCCGCGCCGAGCGCGTCCGCCGCCGAGGTCGTCACGACGGAGACCGCGAGGGCCGTCCCGAGCACCGCTCCGAGTTGCCGGAAGGCCGCGTTCGCCGCACTCGCGGTGGCCAGCCGGGCCGGTTCGACCCCGGCCAGCGCGACCGCTCCCAGCACCGGCCAGACCAGGCCGGCCCCCGTGCCCATCACGACCGCACCGGGCAGCCAGTGCGTGACGAAGTCGGGCCCCGCTCCGCCTCCCCGGAGCAGCAGCAGCGTCCCGCAGGCGTAGAGCAGGCAGCCGGCGATCACCACCGGGCGGTCGCCGAACCGCTCCGCGAGCCGGCTCGCCGGGCGGGCCACCAGCGCGGTGGCGATCGGCGGCGGCGTGGTGGCCAGCCCGGCCGTGATCAACGACCAGTGCCAGTGCCCGGTCAGGAACAGGATGTTGTTGAGGATGACCATGTAGAAGGTCACCGAGAACAGCATCGATCCGAGGTTGCCGCCGATGGCGCCGCGCGAACGGAGCAGGTCCAGCGCGATGACCGGCGCCGGGTGGCGGGCACTGCGCAGCACCGCCGCCACCGCCAGCAACGCGCCGCCGGTCAGCGCACCGAGGGTGCCGGGGCTCGTCCACCCCCAGTCCGGACCTTTGACCAGGCCCAGCGCGAGCAGGCCGAGCGCGCCGCCGAGCAGCGCCGCACCCAACACGTCCGGGGTCGGACCGCCACGCTCGCGCTGCTCGGCGAGGGACCGGGAGGCCCACACGGCCACCACCCCGATCGGGATGTTCACCAGGAAGACCGCCCGCCAGGACCAGTGCTCGGCGAGCAGCCCGCCGAGTCCGGGCCCGATACCGGCGGCCAGCGCCGCCGCCGCCCCCCAGATGGTGATCGCGATCAGCCGCCGGGCCATCGGGAACATCGGCATCAGCAGGGCGAGCGAGGTCGGCACCAGGATCGCGGCGCCCACCGCCTGCACCAGCCGGGCCGCGATCAGCACCGCCGCCGAGCCGGCGAGGCCGCAGACCACCGAGGCCAGGGTGAAGAGCGAGAGGCCGACCGCGAACGACCGCCGGCAGCCGAGCCGGTCGGCAGCCCGGCCGGCCGGCATCAGGAAGGCCGCGATCACCACGTTGTAGCCGTTGAGCACCCAGGAGAGCGTCGGCAGGTCGGAGCCGGCGAAGGTCTTGGCGATGCTGGGGAACGCCACGTTCACGATGGTGCTGTCCAGGAAGGCCACGAAGGCCCCGAGACAGCAGAGCAGTACCGCTCCGACGGGCGGCCCGGCGGGCGGACTCGCCACGGCGGCATGTCCCTTGGCGGGTGCGACGGGCAGATCGGCCATGCGGGCGTCCTTCCTGGGCGACGGGGACGGGCGGTCGGTGCGCCGTCGGGGCACCGCGCCGCAGCGGACCGCGCCTTTCGGACCGCGCCCGCACACCGCCGTCGAGCCGCCGGACCCCGCCCGCGCCTCTCCCCCCTCGGGCACGCCTGCTCGACGCGCCCTCCACCGCACACCCCAGGGGCGTGTGCGGGCACGCGGACTGGCAATCCCCCCGCATGTGAGCCGAGTGCGCGACGCCACAACTCATCGCACCGCACGCCTCATCGGCCACGGCACAGGACGCACTCGACCCCCCGCACACGCCGGTGGGCGAGATCAGATTGCTCGTTGTTACCCGCCAGTGTCAATCCCCTACCGGCCTGCCGAAGCGGTCGGCGGGAAGCCCCTTGACGTTCTGTCAGCGTCGCTCCGCCCCCTCCCACCAGCCACGACGCCGACCGGTGCCACGCCTGCGCCGTGACCTCGACCACCGGTGCTTCGCCCACGCCCGGCCGACCGGCCGGGCCGCCCCCGACGGCTGCGGCCCCGCAGGAGATCCTGCGGGGCCGACTCGTCCACGCCGGGCCCGTCGAGCGGCCCGGCGCCGGTCAGTTGACGAAGACCGGGCTGCCGGACCGGGTGGTGTCGGTGACGGGGCCGTAGGCGGCGGAGAAGTAGCCGTCGGCCGGGCAGAGCGACGAACCGCCGCTCTTGGCGAAGTGCTCGTTGCGGAAGGCCATGCTGTGGGCGGCGTTGTCGGCGTTGCCGGTGAACGCGCCGCTGAGCTGGTAGGTGCAGGTGAGCGTGCCGAACCAGCTGTTGAGCACGGCGGTGGCCTGGATCGGCCCTGCGGTCCCCGCGGTGAGGGTGACCGGCAGCCCCGGGCCGTCGTCGACGGTGATGACGTGGGGCAGGTTGCCGACCGTCAGGCTGCGGACCGAGGTGACCCCGGTGACGTTGCTGGTGCAGGAGCCGAAGGTCAGCCCGGTCAGGGACTCCGTCGCCGCGCCGGGCGCCGCCGGATTGGTCAGCACCGTGGCGGCGAGCTGGGAGGTGGCGCAGGTGACGCCGGTGGTGCTGGTCGCGGCGGAGTAGAAGGTGGCGCGGGTGTTCGCGGCGAGCGGCGCGGCGAGCACGTCGCCCGCCGCGACGGCGTCGCCGCCCGCGCTGCCGGCGGTCAGCACGGGGGTGGCAGCGACGGGCCCCGGGGCCGCGGACGCGGGGACGGCGCCCAGCGCGAGTGCGGCGGTGGCGGCGAAGGTGGCGGTGGCGATGACGGCACAGTGACGGCGAAGGCGCATGGGAAAGCCTCTTCCTCGGTGAGGGGGAATCGAGAAGACGAACTTTCGCTGCTCCCCGACGGTGGGGATCGGGGGGCTGACTACGTTGTAGAGCCGTGTCCATGCACCGTCAAGGCGCTGCACCGAACTTGCTGACTTTTCGTCAGCAAGGGCGAAACGCCGGCCGCCGCTCCGCTGAATCCGCGCGCCGGGCGGCTCCCTCGCTGCCGGGCTCGTACGTGGTGGACCGCGTGCTGGACGTCCTCGGCCGTGCCGAGGCTGGTGGACGCCGGCGCCGCGTCAGTCGTGGGCCTGCGGTCCGGTGGACGGCGCGGCCACGCGCAGGGTGTCGCGCACGGCCCGCAACCGGTCGGCGGGGGCGCCAAGGCCGTGCACGGTCAGCCGGGCCGCCTCGACGCTCGGCGCCCGGTGGACGGCGAAGGCGAGGTTCGCGGACTGGTGCAGCATCCACTGGTGGTACGAGAGCAGTCGCAGCGCCTCGTCCCGGACGGCAGCCAGGTCGCCGTCCGCGGGCAGGGCGTGCAGCCAGTCGGCGAGCCTCGCGTAGTGCGCGGCCTGGCGCTGGAGGACCTCGGCCAGACCCACCGGCACCGGGCCGGGCTCGCCGCACGCGGCCACCGCCAGGTCGGTAGCCGCCTGCCCGGCGACGGCCTCGTCCAGTACCACGAGCAGCGCCGCCCGCTGCTCGCCGAGGTCGCCGAGGTCGCCGACGGTGGACGCGCAGGAGCGCGAGCGGCCCGCCCACCGGCGTAGCGCCGCCGGTCCGGCGTGCCGCCGCCCGAGCGGCGCTGCACCCACCGGTCACCTCCACAGTGCCCCTCCAGTGTGCGCCGCCCTCGCGCCCCGCGGGTCGCCGGTCGGCCCCGGCAGCGCTGCCCGGGGTTCTCGAAGCCGAAGCGCGGCACCCGGCGTCACGCGGAGCACTGGCTGCCGTGCGCGGCGCCCCGGCCCCTCGATGGTGGACGCCTTGGCCCGCGCACTCCCGTCGGAGAACGACGAGCACGTGCGCTGCCACGGCGCACGGTTCAAGACCCGTCCACTACTGGTCGATGGTCGCCCGGTGGCTCGCCGACCGCGGCATCACCGAGCTGCCTGCGATCACCCGGGGCGATCTGTCCGAGTTCGCCGACATTCGCGGCTTAACAACCAGAATTTCCGGCCTCGTGTACTAGGATCCGCCGCTAGCGTCACTCGATCGACCGTTGCCCACCCAATGACAGGAGGCCCAATGATCGGCGTGCTCGTGACTTTCGCGCAGACCGAGAAGTTCGACCGTTCAACTATCGCAAGGATTGCCGACGAACTCCGAGTACCGTTCGAAGGCATGGCCGGCCTTCGCTTCAAGAGCTTCATGCTCGACGAAGACGGCCTCCGGGCAAGGAACTTCTACGTGTGGGATGACGAGGAGAAAGCCCGTGCCTTCTTCACCCAGGAGATCGTCGAGAAGGTGACGGGGGTCTATGGCGTCCCGCCAAGAATCGAATTCCTCGACATCGTGGGATTCGTCGACAACTCCGGCACCTGATCCTCAAGGAGGCCGTCGCACGAACCCCTGCCGTCCGGGCCACATCGGACCATCGGGGCATGCCACAGGACTTCCTGGTCAACAGACCGCAGCAGGCCCGGAGAGCCGCCCATGGGTCGGCCGAGCACCTTCTGCTCGATCCGCTCCCGGATCGCGGCCTCCTCGGCGTCGAAGGCGCTGTCGTCGGAGGGCGGCACGCGCGGCACCCGGCCTTCGAGGGGCGCCGAGGAGGTACCCGGTCGGCGTATCCGTCCACGGGCCTGCAGCGATACTGCGAGAAGCTCCGGCGCCCCCACCCGGAGCACCTCCCAGTGGGTCAGCCGGTCGTTCAGCGGTGCTCGGGGTTCTCGGAGTCGAAGCGGCAGCCAGCCCCGCCGATCCCCCACCGTGCACGGCCGTGCGCCCGGAGCTACCGTCGACAGCAGGTCAACTCCGCTTCTTCTCACAATTCAGGAGGTTCCCATGGCAGCTGACGCCGTGCAGGTGGCACCCGACGTGTACAAGGTCCTCTTCGAGAACGACCGGGTACGGCTGCTCGAGGCCCGGCTTCAGCCCGGCGCCACGACTGCCATGCATCACCATCGCGACAACCTCGTCTACAACCTCGTGGACGGGCAGGCGGCCTTCACCGACGAGTCCGGTGAGACCCTCGAGGCACCGCTCGCGAGTGGCCAGACGATGTGGTTCCCGGCCGTGGACCACTCCACGCACAACACCGGAAGTACCGAGATCCGCTCACTGCTGTTCGAACTGAAGTAGCGGCCCGCGCGAGCGGTACGCGGGCCTGGATCGAGCGGGTGACGGCGGGTCTGCGAGCCGCAGGCCACGCGACGTCACCCGCTCGGCGGCCGAGCTGCCCAACCTGCACCGAGCGCAGGACCGTCCTCGCCCCTGCGCGTCACTCCTTCCCGTCGGTGTCTGCGCTGACGGTCGGCGTTCCCATGTTCGTGAGCGTCTCCTGGGTACGCTCGACCGCATCACGCCCGACGTCGACATCGAGGGCGCGAGCTCCCGCCCCGCGCCCCCGCCGCTCGGCAGCGGGACGGCGTCGCTTCCGGTGACACCGCCCATCCTGGTGAGCAGCTCGACCAGGTGGCCGCACGCACGGATGCGGTGCTGGACCGGATCCGGCCGTTGCATGGCGAGGGTGATGTCGCCGTGGTCGCTCACGGCCATCTGGCGCGTGTGCTCACCGTGCGCCGGCTCGGGCTCGATGCGTCCGCCGCCCGCCTTCTCGGCCATCCGCATCCGGCACTCTCAGTTTCCCGGCCGTCGAGCACGGGCAGCCGGTCATCTACGCCTGGAACGTCCCGTAGCGGCGGACCGTCGTCATATCCGCCGTGAGAGGTGTCGGAGAAGATGAGTGCTGCGGCGATGCCGGCGCACCCGGCGAAGTGGGGCCTTGCACTCGTAGCGGCGGTGGGTCGGCGGAAGCCGTTCCGCCAGGCCACGGTCCCCTCGATCACCCAGCGGTGCCGACCAAGACGCTGGAGGACTCAACGCCTCGGCGGGCGATCCGGACGGTGAGCCGGCGGCGTCGCAGGTAGGAGCGGATGAAGCAGTGGTCCTCCCGGATCCGGCCGGTCCTGCGTCCTTACGGAACCAGAACGAGGGCCGGCCGGAGCATGCGCAGGAATACAGCGGCCTCGTAGGTTGTCAGTAGCAGCGCAAACCGATGTCCGTCACCTGAGGGAGAAGACCATGGCGACCGAGAAGGCCGTCCTTGCCGGGGGCTGTTTCTGGGGCATGGAGGAGCTCTTCCGCCACCAGCCAGGGGTGGTAGACACCCGCGTGGGCTACACCGGCGGCGAGGTCCCGAACGCCACCTACCGCAACCACGGCAACCACGCCGAAGCCATCGAGGTGCACTACGACCTTGCCCGGACCGACTTCCGGGCCCTGCTGGAGTTCTTCTTCCAGGTCCACGACCCGTCGACGAAGAACCGCCAGGGCAACGACATCGGTGCCAGCTACCGCTCGGCGATCTTCTACCTAACCGACGAGCAGAAGCGGGTCGCCGAGGACACCATCGCCGACGTCGACGCCTCAGGCCTGTGGCCGGGCAAGGTCGTCACCGAGGTCAGCCCGGCCGGGGACTTCTGGGAGGCCGAGCCCGAGCACCAGGACTACCTGAAGAAGTTCCCCAACGGCTACACCTGCCACTTCCCCCGCCCCGGCTGGAAGCTGCCCCGGCGCGCGACCGCCTAGCCTCGGCCGGCCCCCGCCAATACGCGGGGGGAATGTCGCTTCCAGCTCGGAGGAGGGCTCCACCCGCGACGTGCGGGGGTCGGTCACCTGGGGACGGGCGACCAGGTGTTGATTGGATCGGCGGCCGACGTGAAGCGGGCGGCGCCGCTGATCCAGCGCGCGTTCGGCGGCCACGACGAAGTCGTCCTGGGTAGGTCCGGATCGCAGCCGGTATTCCATCAGCATCGGGCAATCTCCCCCCTCTTCGGCGCCGCCACGCGTCTCATCTGTGTTCGGGGTTCTCGAAGTCGAAGCGGCAGCCGGCGTCCCACTCGGAGCGCTGGTTGCCGTGGGCGGGGATGCCGCCGGCGTCCTTGAGCATCCGGGCGAGGTGGAGCAGGTTCCAGGTCATGAAGGTGGCGTTGCGGTTGGTGAAGTCGTTCTCCGGACCACCCGAACCCGGGTCAAGGTAGGACGGCCCCGGGCCTGCCTCGCCGACCCAACCCGCGTCCGCCTGCGGCGGGACGGTGTAGCCGAGGTGTTGGAGGCTGTAGAGGACGTTCATCGCGCAGTGCTTCGCACCGTCCTCGTTCCCGGTGATCAGACAGCCGCCGACCCGCCCGTAGTAGGCGTACTGGCCCTCGGAGTTGAGCAGCGAGGAGCAGGAGTAGAGCCGCTCGATCACCTGCTTCATCACCGAGGAGTTGTCCCCCAGCCAGACCGGGCCGGCCAGGACGAGGATGTCGGCCGCCATCACCTGGCTGTAGAGCACCGGCCAGTCGTCGGTCTCCCAGCCGTGCTCGGTCATGTCGGGCCAGACGCCGGTGGCGATGTCGTGGTCGACCGCCCGGAGCACGTCGACCTGGACGCCCTGGCGCTGCATGATCCCGGTGCTGATGTCGATCAGGCCCTGGGTGTGGCTGCGTTCGGGTGAGCGCTTGAGGGTGCAGTTGACGACCAGGGCGCGCAGGTCGTCGTAGGTGCGGGGCGAGGTGGACATCGGCGGGCCCTTTCCGAGGGAGGCGGTCGCCCACCAGTCCAGCCGCAGGTCCCGGGCGCCGCCCGTCGGACTGGGCCGACCGCGCGAGCCGGCCGGCCGGGGGCGGGGTCAGCCCTCGTCCACCGGCGGCTCGACCGGGGCCTCGACCGGGGGCAGGACCGGGGTGACCAGCAAGCGCGCGGCCAGCACCGCACCGCCGGTGACGGCGGCCAGGGTGGCGTCGTGGAAGGGACGCAGGTTGCGCTCGTGCCAGAGCGTCTGGGTGGTGGCCCAGGCGGCGTCCAGGGCGCGGGCGACGGAGAAGCTCCCGACCAGGTGCTGCAACGACTCGGCGGCCCGGGCGTCCGGCGTGCCGAGCTGTGCCTCGAAGACCGCCCGGGCCTCGGCCTCCGCCTGCTCCAGCAGTTCGGCGGCCCTGAGGTGGTCGGCGTGCACGGGCGGGGTGTCCGGCGTGGTGCGGCGCTCGATGCAGGTGGCAACCAGGGCCAGCGGGAGGTCGTGGCTCAGGTGCGCGCTCATCCCGGCGAACGCGAACTGGATCGGCCGGACCGCCCGGTCGCCCCGGGCCTCGAACAGCGGCTGCCAGGCCTCGTTGACCGGGCGGCCGGCGTCGGCGGCCTCGACCGCGTCGAGGTACAGGTTCGCGAGGGCCGCCTCCAGACCCTCGGTGAACGCCCGGTCCTGGAAGGAGCCCGCGGCCGCCGTCCGGCCGGTCAGTTCGGCGACCCGCAGGTACATCCGGTTGAAGCAGGCCACACCGTCCGCCGGGGCCAGCCGGGCCTCGACCGCCCGCAGCCGCTCGACGACCTCGTCGATGCTCTTCACGGCCCTGGCGTGCGACTGGGGCATGGCCATCCCTTTCGAAGCGGTCGGTGCGGGGTCGGACCCGACTGCCACGTATACACAGCGGGCACCGCCGCCGGGCCCGCGCGCAGCCCGGACACACCGCCGCCCGTCACCCGAACCGCCCACCGCCCACCACCCACCGCCCGATCGCGGCAGGACCGGAACGCGCGCGGGGCCGCCTCCGCCCGCGGGCGGAGGCGGCCCCGGCCGGCCGGGCTCAGGGGCGAGTGCCTCCCCGGGTCGAGACGGCCACGTAGTCCACCCGCATCGGGTGCCCCGGCTCGGTGGCCGGGCCTGGGGTGGCACCGAGCGCGGCGGGCAGGTTGCCGCCGACGGCGACGTTCAGGATCAGGAACAGGCCGTGGTTGACGGCCTTGTCCCACGTCGCACGGTCCATCTGCGCGGCCACCACCCGGTGGTGCTCGCGGCCGTCGAGGTACCAGCGGACCTGCTCGGCGCCGGCCGTGAGGTCGACCTCGACCGCGTACCGGTGGAAGCCGGTGCGGCAGTCGGCGCCGCAGGGCCGGTCGCCCGAACCGAGTCCCTTCGGCTCCTGGCAGGGCCCGCCGTCCAGGGTGCCGCAGTGCATCGTGCCGAACACCGAGTCACGGCCGTTGACCTGCTCCATCACATCGAGTTCGCCGATCGCGGGCCAGCCCGTGTAGCCGTCGCGCAGCTGGGAGCCGAGGGTCCAGAAGGCCGGCCAGTAGCCGGCGGCGGCCGGTCCGGTGACGTCGGGCAGCGCGATCGAGGCCTCGATCCGCAGCACCCCGCCGGGCGGCGGAGCGAGGTCGGACCGGCGGGACGCTATCCGGCCCGAACTCCACCGGCCGTTCTCCAGAGTGGGGACGATCTCCAGCGCGCCCCGGCCGTCGAGGTGGACGTTGGCGGTCGAGTCGGTCATCGTCTCGACCTCCCCGGTACCCCACTGGGGTGCCGGGCAGCCGGGGTAGCAGGTGCCCAGGTCGTACTGCCAGTGGTCGGCGGACGGGCGGCTGCCGGCCGGGCCGCCGAAGTCGTCCCGCAGCACCGGGGTCCAGCCGTCGGCGCCGGCCTTCCCGGGCCCGGCGGCGGAACCCGCCGGGGCGGCGACGGCGGGCACCAGTCCGGCCTCGGTCAGCAGCCGTTCGAGCCGGGGCGTGAGCACGACGGCCGCGACGTTGGTCAGGTGCGCGTCGTCCCGGTAGAGCAGGATGCGCTCCAGGACGGCCGGGCAGCTGCGCCCCGCACCGGGGCACAGGACGGAGTTCAGCTCGACCGACCGGACGCCGGGCACCCGGCCGGCCGCGATCTCCTCGGCGAGCGGGTCGGGCCACTGCGCACGGCTGCGCGGGAACTCGCAGGCGGCCGGGTCCCCGGTGTGCCCGGAGACGCAGGCCGGGACGTCCGTCCCGGGGATCGGGGTGTCCTGGAGGTAGACGATGGGCACGCCGAGCGCACGCAGCGGCGCCAGCGTCCGCTCCCAGCCGTCGAGCAGGAGCCGGCGGTCGTCGGTGTAGCGGTTGAGCGCGGAGACGACGATCAGCCTGGGCTTCGGCCCGCTCCTCAGCCGCTCCAGGGCGGCCGCCCGCCAGTTGTCGCATTCCCAGTAGGTGCGGCCCAACTGCGGGTTGACCACGTCGAGTTCCGGCAGCGGGCAGCCCTGCTTGACCAGTTCCTCCAGTGCCCAGTGGCGCTGGGCCGCGATGGCCAGCACCGGGGAGAACCACTGGCCGGCGTGCGAGTCGCCGAGCAGCACGATCCGGTCCGGGCTGGTGGTCTCGCCGAACAGGCAGGCGGGGCTGGTGACGGCGCTCGGCGCCACCTCGCACTCGCCGTCGGGCGGGAAGTCCTTGCGCGCCTGCGCGGCGGCCGGGACGACCGGGCCGTTCTCGGGCGCCGTGGCGGTGCGCACCAGCAGCGAGGTGCCGTCGGGCGAGCCCGGTGGCAGACCGAGCAGGTCCACCGGGCCGGCCGGACCGAGCAGCCGCAGCGTCCCGGTGCCGACGACCAAGGCCAGCACCACCGGGACGATCACCGAGGTGAGCCCCAACGAGAGCCCGCGCCTGGGGAGTTCGGAGACGGTACGACTACGGCGCAGCGGCTGCTCGATCCAGCGCAGCACCGCCACGGCGGGCGGCACGGCCGCCGCGCTCAGCGCCGCCTTGGCCGGCCAGCCGAGCGTCCCGAGCCGGGCCTCGGCGAGCACCAGCACCGGCCAGTGCCAGAGGTAGAGGTTGTAGGAGAGCCGGCCGACCGCGCGCGGGGCGCGCAGGCCGAGCAGCCGGTCCACCCCGTAGCCGGTGGCGACGCCCGCGTGGCCGCCTCGCCGGTCGGGCGTCCCGGCCAGGATGATCGCGGCGGTGGCGAAGGTCGGGACCAGCGCGGCGTACCCGGGGTAGGGGGTGCGGGCGTCGTAGGCGACGACGCACCAGCCGATGGCCAGCAGCCCGGCCCAGCCGGTGAGCAGGCGCGGGAGGCGCGGTCCGCGCAGTCGATGCCAGGGCAGCAGGGCGAGCAGTGCCCCGACCCCGAACTGCCAGACGCGGGACGGCGTACCGAGGTAGGCGAGGGAGACGGAGTCGTGCGTCCAGTGCAGCGACAGGGCGAAGGAGCCGAGGGTCAGCGCCCCGGCGACGGCGGCCGCCACCGTCCGCACGGCCCGGCCGCGGCGGACCGCCCGGGCCGCCAGGAACCCGATCAGCGCGACCAGCGGGGCCCAGACCAGGTAGAACTGCTCCTCCACCGCGAGCGACCAGAAGTGCAGCAGCGGGCTCGGGTCGCGCCCGGCCGCCAGGTAGTCGGTCTGCTGGGAGACGAAGCGCCAGTTGGCGACGGAGAGCGCCGAGGCGAGCACGTCGTGCTCCAGGTCGGCGCGGCGCAGCGGGACGGTCAGCCAGGCTCCGGCCAGGGCGACCGCGCCGAGCACCACCGCGGCGGAGGGCAGCAGCCGGCGGGCCCGGCGGGAGAAGAACTCCCCCAGCCGGACCCGGCCGGTGGTGACGGCCTCGCGCACCAGCAGACCGGTGATCAGGTAGCCGGAGACGACGAGGAAGACGTCGACCCCGACGAAGCCGCCGGCCAGGCCGGGTACGGAGGCGTGGAAGGCGAGCACCGCGAGCACCGCCACCGAGCGCAGGCCCTCGATGTCGGGACGGAAGCCGGCCGGGCGGGGTGCCGGCCCCGGGCCGCCGGACGCCCGCGCGCCGGAGCCCCGGGAGCCGGAGCCGCCGCGCGGCGGGCCGGGGATGGTGCAGGTGTCCGGAAGGAGGTCCGGAACCGTGGTCGGAGACATCGGTGTGACCACCTTTCAACCCAGCCAGGGCAGCATCGGGCGGACCCAGCCGGAGGCGAGCAGGGCGGTGAGCACGAGGGTGGCGGTGGCGGCCAGCGCTTCGGGCCAGCGCCTGGGCAGCATGCCGGTCCGCCCGGAGCGCCCGGGCAGCAGTCGTCGCAGCGCGCCGGAGCGGGCCGGGGCGACCGCGCTCCCGGTGCCCGGGCGGAGCTCGCCGACCAGGTCGCGGATCAGCGGGAGGCCGATCTGGCACTGCACGGCCAGGTAGAGGCCGAGGCCCCAGTTGGGCTCCCAGCCGTTGCGGGCCACCGCAAGGGCGAGGCCCGCCGCGGCCGCGCCGACGGAGGCGCAGAGCCAGCCGAGCGAGACCAGGACCACCCGGCGGGCCAGGCCGCCCGGCTTCGCCCGGTTCGCGCCGGTGGGCACCCAGGCCGCGCTGCGGCCGCGCAGGGTGTGCCAGAAGGCGGCGCCGGCGGCCACGCTCATCAGCACGTTGGAGCGGACCACCTCGATCCGCCAGCGGGTCCGGCTGATCCGGGGCAGCAGGACGTGCCAGAGCCAGAGCGGCGCGAGCAGCGGCAGGACGTGCCAGGGCCGGATCTGGTCCGGGTACCAGAACATCATCACCAGCGGCGGCAGCGGAGCCACGAAGAGGTTCACCGCCGCGGCCAGGTAGCCGACGATGCCCTCGTAGAAGCAGAGCCGCATCCGCCAGGGCGCCCGGATCTGCCTGAGGACGGGTGAGCCGAGAAGGTGCAGGTTGCCCATCGCCCAGCGGTACTGCTGGTTGACGAAGGAGGCGAGGTTGTCGGGCGAGGTGCCCTTGGCGACCAGGACCGGGACGTAGAGCGTCCGGAACCCCTGCGCGTACAGGCCGAGGCCGGTGAAGAGGTCCTCGCTGTGGTCGAGCCGGGCGAAGCCGCCGGCCGCGTCGACCGCCGCACGCCGGTAGACCGCGTTGCTGCCGCAGCAGATCGCCGCGTCGCTGGCGTCCCGGGACGGCTGGATCCAGCGGAAGAACCACTCCTGCGCCGAGCCGGCGGCACGCTGGATCCAGCCCATCGTCTCGTCGGTGTCGAAGCACTGCGGGCTCTGCACGATGCCGATCCGGGGGTCGGCGAAGTACGGCACCAGGTGCCGCAGGAAGTCCGGCCTGGGTGCGAAGTCGGCGTCCAGGATGGCGATGTACTCCGCGCTGCTCAGGGTGAGCGCGTGGTTGAGGTTGCCCGCCTTCTTGAGGTGCCCGCGGTCGGGGCGCACGACGTACCGGTAGCCGTGCGCGGCCGCCAGGTCGGCGACCTCGGCGCGGTCGGCGTCGTCGAGCACCCAGACGGTGAGCGCGCCCGGCCAGTCGAGTTCCCGGACGGCCCGGTAGGCGTTCTCCAGGACGTCGAGCGGTTCGCCGCAGGTCGGCAGGTAGAGGTCGACGGTCGGCAGGTCACCGGGGTTCCAGGCGTGCACCAGGACCTCGTGCGACTGCCTGGTCAGCCGCCGCTGGCGGAGGCTGTTGACCGAGGAGAGCCCGAGCGCGACGACGTTGAGCGCGAGGACGGCGAGGAAGCCCCAGAGGGCCGGGGTCCGCAGCGAGAAGGTGAACATCGTCGCCGCGGTGAAGACGAAGGCCAGCGAGGTGAGAACCAGCACCCAGCGGCGCTGTGGTCCGAAGTACCAGTACAGCTCCTGATCGGACGGAGGTTGAGGAAGGTGTTGGACGGTCATGAGGCCCCCACAGCCGCGTTTCTGACAGCGCCGCGGTCACAGTACCTCATTGGTATAGACCATTTGGTCGACCGTCCGTGGGCTGGGACACCCTTCGCCCGCCTCCGTGGTCATGCGACCTCCCCGGCCGGGGCTCGACGGGAAACAGCAGGTCAGCCGGGGGTCGACAGCCGTCCGGCATCCCCCGGCGCCCGCCGGGCGCACCCTCGGCACCCCGCCCCGACGCCTCCGGAACCTCGCCGCGGCACCGCCCCGACGCCTCCGCGCCGGCGCCCGGACCGCGCCACGGCCCCCGATCGCCCACCACCGGTCACTCGCCCGTCACCACCCGGCCCACCTGTCGCCCCGCTCCCGAACGTCACCTCTCCCCCACCCGTCGCCCCCACCCGTCGCCCCGCTCCCCCGAACGGCCGCGCGGCCGACCCGTTCGGCGCAGTCCGGATCGTGCCGGCGGCCCGGTGTTCCCACACTCGGAGGCGGGGGTGGACTCAACCGGAGAGGCATCCTCATGAGCATCGGGCTTCGCCGCGTCGTCGCGGTGGCCGCAGTGGTAACCGTCGGAATGGGCCTGGCGTCGTGCAGCAGCGCCAAGCAGTCGTCCGGTGGCACGTCCTCGGGCAGTGCGTCCGCGAGCGCCGGAGGAGCGATCAAGATCGGCCTGCTCCTGCCGGAGACCAAGACGACCCGCTACGAGCAGTTCGACCGCCCGCTGATCGAGCAGAAGATCAAGGAACTGGCGCCGAACGCGCAGATCGACTACTACAACGCCAACGAGAACGCGACCACCCAGCAGACCCAGGTGGACACCGCGCTGACCAAGGGCGACAAGGTACTGATCCTGGACGCGGTGGACTCCAAATCGATCCAGTCCTCCGTCAAGAAGGCGCATGACGCGGGCGTGAAGGTGGTCGCGTACGACCGCCTGGCGCAGGGGCCGGTCGACTCCTACGTGTCGTTCGACAACAAGAAGGTCGGCGAGCTGCAGGGGCAGGCCCTGGTGGCGGCCGTCGGCGACAAGGCGAACGCCGGGTCGATCATCATGATCAACGGTTCGCCGACCGACCCCAACGCGGCCGACTTCAAGGCGGGCGCGCACAGCGCGATCGACGGGAAGCTCAAGATCGGCAAGGAGTACGACACGCCGAACTGGGACCCGAACAACGCCAACCAGGAGGCGTCCGCGGCGATCACCGCGATCGGCGGGCCGAACGTCGTCGGCGTGTACTCGGCCAACGACGGCATGGCCGCCGGCATCGCGACCGCGCTGAAGGCGGCCGGCCTCAGCGTGCCGCTGACCGGCCAGGACGCCCAGCTGGACGCGGTCCAGCGGATCCTCGCGGGCACCCAGACGATGTCGATCTACAAGCCGTTCAAGCCGGAGACGGACGCGGCCGCGCGGATGGCGGTGGCGTTCGCCGAGGGCAAGACCCCCGAGCCCGAACTGGTACCGACGACGGTGACCAACGGCAGCGGCAACAAGGTGCCGGCCGACCTGATCACCCCGATCGTGCTGACCAAGGACAACATCAAGACCACGGTGGTCGCCGACGGCCTCTACACCGTCCCGCAGATCTGCACGCCCGACTACGCCGCCGCCTGCGCCCAGGCCGGCCTCACGTAACACCCGCAGGCCGCCTCGCGGTCCGGGCCGCCCCGATCGCCGGGGCGACCCGGCCCCGACCCCCGAGGCGACCCGGCCCCGAAGCCGGCGCCGACGCTAAGCCGAAGATGCCCCGCCGAAGCAAAGACGCCCCGCCTCCCCGGAGGCGGGGCAAGGGAGTTGGTCACTGTGGCAGGTGAGACCGTGCTGGCCCTGCGCGGGGTCTCCAAACGGTTCGGCGCCGTCCAGGCGCTCACCGACATCGAGCTGGAGGTGCACACCGGCGAGGTGGTGGCACTGGTCGGAGACAACGGTGCCGGCAAGTCCACCCTGGTCAAGGCGATCGCCGGGGTGCACCAGCCGGACGAGGGCGTCATCGAGTGGCAGGGCCGCCCGGTGGCCATCCACCGCCCCCAGGACGCCCAGCACCTGGGCGTGGCCACCGTCTACCAGGACCTCGCGCTCTGCGACAACCTCGACGTCGTCGGGAACCTCTTCCTGGGCCGCGAGATCAAGCGCTTCGCCGTCCTCGACGAGGTGGAGATGGAGAAGCGATCCCGCGAGCTGCTGGACACCCTCTCCATCCGCATCCCCAGCGTGCGGATCCCGATCGCCTCGCTCTCCGGCGGCCAGCGCCAGGTGGTGGCGATCGCCCGCGCGCTGATCGGCTCGCCCAAGGTCGTGATGCTGGACGAGCCGACCGCCGCCCTCGGCGTGGAGCAGACCGCACAGGTCCTGGACCTGGTCGAGCGGCTGCGCGACCGGGGCCTCGGCGTGATCCTGATCAGCCACAACATGGCGGACGTGATGGCGGTCGCGGACACCGTCGCGGTCCTCCGCCTCGGCCGCAACAACGGCGTCTTCGAACGACGCGCCACCAACCAGGAACAGATCATCTCGGCCATCACCGGTGCCACGGACAACGCGGTGACCCGCCGACAGGCCCGCGGCACGGAGGGCTCCCAGTGACCGACAACATTCCGGGCGGCGACGAAGGCCGCCGCCACCACCCCCTGCCCGAGGACAGCATGCCCAAGGGCGGCGTCAACGCCCCCGTCCCGGTGGCGCCGTCGGCGACCCCGGTCGTGGACCCACGGCTGATCGTGCGGCAGGAGGGCCTCAAGGGCTACCTGGGCGAGTTCCGCCGGCGGGTGAGCAGCGGCGAACTCGGCTCGCTGCCGGTCGTCCTGGCGCTGATCGTCATCTGGGCCGTCTTCGGCAGCCTGGACAGCACCTTCCTCTCCGCCCAGAACCTCTCCAACCTGTCGCAGCAGATCGTCGGCACCGGCATGATCGCCATCGGCGTGGTCTTCGTGCTGCTGCTCGGCGAGATCGACCTCTCGGTGGGCTCGGTCAGCGGTCTGTGCGCGGCCATCTACGCCGTCCTCGACGTCACCCACGGGGTGAACCAGTGGGTCGCGCTGCTCTCCGCCGTCGTCGGCGGCGCGGTCGTCGGCCTGATCCAGGGCCTGTTCTTCGCGAAGGTCGGCGTGCCGGCCTTCGTCGTCACCCTGGCGGGCAACCTCGGCTGGAACGGCGCGATGCTGCAGGTCCTCGGCGCCAGCGGCACCGTCAACCTCCCCGGCACGGACATCGTCTCCCGCCTCTACAGCACCATCTACAGCCAGCAGATCGCCGCCTACGGCGCCGCCGCCGTGGGCGTGCTGCTGTTCGTCGCCGCCTCACTGGCCGACACCAGACGGCGCCGGGCGGCCGGCGTGCCCTACCGGCCGGTGGCCGACCTGGTGCTGCGGACGACGGTCCTGGCCGTCGTCGCGTTCCTCGCCGCTTACACCCTCAACCAGTACAAGGGGCTGCCGCTCGCGCTGCTGATCTTCCTGATCTTCATCGTGGTGCTGGACTTCGTGCTGCGCCGCACCACCTACGGACGCCAGATCTTCGCGCTCGGCGGCAACATCGAGGGTGCGCGCCGCGCCGGTATCAACATCTCGTGGATCCGGATCAGCGTCTTCATCATCTGCTCCACCATGGCGGGCATCGGCGGCCTCTTCCTGGCCGCCCAGATCCAGTCCGCCAGCCAGACCTCCGGCGGCGGCAACCTGCTGATGAACGCCATCGCGGCCGCGGTCATCGGCGGCACCAGCCTCTTCGGCGGGCGCGGCAAGACCTGGTCGGCCCTGCTCGGTGCGCTGGTGATCGGCTCGATCCAGTCCGGGATGAACATCGAGGGCCTGAGCAACGCCATCCAGTTCATGATCACCGGCGCCGTGCTGCTGGCCGCCGTGGTCGTCGACTCGCTCGCCCGCCGCACCCAGAAGGCCGCCGGCCGCGCCTGACCGCCACCGGCTCCCCGGGCACGACGGAGGCCCGCTCCACCTCGGTGGAGCGGGCCTCCGTCGTCGCATCCGCCCGGGATCAGAGCACCGGGGCCGGGATCAGAGCGCCGGGGCCGGGAAGGTCGGGTACTCCACGCCGGAGACGTACTGGACGACCCGGATCACCTGGCACGAGTAGCCGAACTCGTTGTCGTACCAGAGGTAGAGGATCGCGTTGTCGCCGTCGACCATGGTCGGGCCGGCGTCCACGATCGAGGCGTGGCGCGAGCCGATGAAGTCGCTCGACACCGCGTCGGGGGCGGTGACGAAGTCGATCTGGCGCCGCAGCGGCGAGGTCAGCGACACGTCCCGGAGGTAGTCGAGGACCTCCTCGCGGGTGGTCTCGCGACCGAGGCGCAGGCTGAGGATCGCGATCGACACGTCCGGCACCGGCACCCGGATCGAGCTACCGGTGATCTTCGCGTCGAGGTCGGGCAGCGCCTTCGCGACGGCGGAGGCGGCACCGGTCTCGGTGATGACCATGTTCAGCGGCGCCGAACGGCCCCGGCGGTCCGAGCTGTGGTAGTTGTCCAGCAGGTTCTGGTCGTTGGTGAACGAGTGGACGGTCTCCACGTGGCCGCGCAGAACGCCGTACTCGTCCGCCATCGCCTTCAGCGGCGGGACGATCGCGTTGGTGGTGCAGGACGCGCAGGACAGGATCTGCTCGTCCGGCTTGATCATGTCGTGGTTCACACCGTGGACGATGTTCGGGACGTCGCCCTTGCCCGGCGCGGTCAGGACCACCTTCTCGATGCCGGGGCGCAGGTGCTTCGACAGCCCCTCGCGGTCCCGCCACCGGCCGGTGTTGTCGATCAGGATCGCGTCCTTGATCCCGTACTCGGTGTAGTCCACCTTCGTCGGGTCGTCGGAGTAGATCACCGTGATCGCGTGACCATTGGCGATGATCTTGTTGTTCGCCTCGTCGACGGTGATCGTGCCGTTGAACTGGCCGTGGATCGAGTCGCGCCGCAGCAGCGAGGCGCGCTTCACCAGGTCGTCGCCCGCACCCTTGCGGACGACGATGGCACGCAGCCGCAGGCCGTTGCCCGAGCCGGCCTTCTCGATGAGCAGGCGGGCCAGCAGCCGGCCGATCCGGCCGAACCCGTACAGCACGACGTCGCGCGACCCGCGACGCTCCAGCTTGTTGGCTCCCGTGGCGCCGGCCACCGCCTCCGCGGTGAACTCCGCCACCGACAGACCGCGGTCATCGGCCTTGTACGTCGCGGCGAGCATGCCGATGTCGATCTGGGAGGGGCCGAGGTCCAGCGCGGTGAGCGCGTGCAGGAACGGCAGCGTCTCGGTGACCGAGAGCTCCTCACCGGCTATCTGGCGGGCGAACCGGTGGGTCTTGAGGATGCTGACCACCGACTTGTTCACCAGGGAACGGCTGTGCAGCAGAACGGTGACGTCCCGCTCCCGCTGCAGCCTCCCGATGATCGGGATCATCGACTCCGCGATCTCCTCGCGGTTCATCCAGTTAGTGAACACGTCTTCGTTGACAGTCACAGGTCCATCTTTCGAGCTAGGCGAATGCCTACATGCTAGCTTTGAGCCATTTTGGCCTCTCAGCCGGACCCACCCCGAGCAGGGATTTCCCGCCACCGGGGCCCCGGACACCCGCGCCACCACCGGGCCGGCGGGCCCCGCGCGCGGCCCCGGAGCCTCCCGGTGCCGGCATCGCCCGATGGAACCCGGCGACGGTCACAGCGGCGTCGAAGCCGGGCCCGGGCCGGCCGGACAGCGGGCCCTCGTGGACGGGCCGGTCGCAAGCGACCTTCCGGGGCGCCCCCCGTCGTCACCCCGGGTGGCGATCAAGCCACCGGCCCGGCCGCCCGGCCGCCCCCCGGGGGGCTCAGGCCCGGCGGGGCTCGGTGGTCAGGGTGGTGGAGAAGACGGGTCGGCCCGCCTGGGTGGCGTCGACGCGGGTGCGGGAGCGGCCCTCGGCGTCGGGGGGTTCGGGTGCGGCCGTCAGCTGGCACGGCTGGTCGAACTCGACGTAGCGCAGGAACGTGCTGTCGAAGGCGACCGGGACCACCGGGTACGGCAGGGCGGCCTGGGTCGCCTGGACCACGGCCTCCAGCAGCACCATGCCCGGCACGTGGTCGTGCGGGTGGTCGAAGAGGACCCGGTGGCCCGTGTCGGTGCGCAGCTGCCACCGGCCGGCCGTGCCCGTCGGTGAGATGACGACGTCGCGCCGGTGCAGGCGGCCCACCAGCGTGGCGGGGGCCGGCAGGGTGAGGGGGATCGCCCGGGCGAACGCCTCGCCGGCGTCGGCGTAGCGGCCGCGCAGTCGGTCGTAGAGGGCGGGCGGGTGGCTGGTGTAGTGCAGTTCGGCCGTCCCGAGGTGGCGCCCGTCCCGCCGGGCCTCGACCTGGGAGACGAGGTGGGCGGAGCCGAGCCGGCGGCGGGTGATCGAGCTGTGCGAGATGCGCAGCTCGATCCCGGCCGGGCGGGAAGTCGTGCGCAGCTCGTCCGAGTTGACGGACGTTCGGATACGCTCCAGACCGAAGCGGTACCCGAGCGGGATGCCGTGGACGGCATGACTCAGCACGGACAGCGCCTGACGGGCGCTCTCGGTGAACAGCAGGGGGCTGTAGCGGCCGCCCTCGGTGTAGAAGGGGTGGTCGTGCGGCCATCGCAGGGTCACCCACTGGGTGGCGCCGCAGACGTCGCCCCAGTCGGTGACGAGTGCTTCGGCCGCCATGGACTTGCCGACGAGGACCGGTATCTCCGGCGCGGCCGCCGGCCGGGTGGTGGCCGTGTGCTGAACGAGTGTTGGACGCGACTCCATGATGAGCCGTCTCCCCCCGGAGTGAGTGTGGCGGAGGACGGGAACGTCGCGATCGCCCCTCCAGCCTATAAAATGAAGAATACTCTTCTTTATCAAGCAACATGAGGTGTTATCGCATGGTGGGACGCCCAGTGAAGCAGGAGCGGGCCGAGCGGACGCGGGCCGCCCTCGTCCAGGCCGCCGCGAAGCTCTTCGGAGAACAGGGCTTCTCCGGGACCAGCGTCGTGAAGATCGCCGACGAGGCGGGCCTGACCCTGGGCGCGGTGTACTTCCACTTCAGGAACAAGAGCGAGCTGGCCCGGGAGATCGTCTTCCGGCAGCCCGAATGGGTGGTGACCCCGCACCCCTCGGAGGGGCTGCAGCGCGTCGTCGACGTCTCGCTCACCTGGGCCTGCCAGCTCCTCGACAACCCCATCCTTCAGGCGGGCGCCCGACTGGTCTGGGAGCAGGAGCAGTTCAACTCCCCGGACGAGAACTCCCACCGCCAGTGGGCCGAGATCGTCATGGAGGACCTGGTCGTCGCCCAGCGCCGCCGGGAGCTGCGGGCCGGTACCGACATCCAGGCCCTCGCACGCCTGGTGGTCTATGCGTGTACGGGCGCCCAGATGCATTCGTTCATCGAGACCAGGCGGGCCGATCTCCCGGAGCGCGTCGTGGAGTTCTGGCAGCTCCTGCTTCCCGCCGTCGCGACGCCGGGCACCGCCAGGCGGATCGAGCTCTCGGAGTGCCGGGGGCGGCCGCAGTAGCGCGGACGCCCGGGCCCGTGGCCCACGGTCTGTTTCCCGGATGGTCGACCGTCCCGACTGGTGCACCGCGCGGCGGGCCCGGAACAATGATCCACATCCGAGTTCGAGGACACCGAGGACCGGCTCGCGGGTCTGTCGGCGCCGCGGGCAGGGGGGCGAAGCACATGGAACACGGCCAGGGGCTGTTGCAGGGCAAGACCGTCATGATCACCGGAGCGTCCAGCGGGATAGGCGCGGCCGCCGCCCGGCTGTTCGCCGCCGAGGGTGCGGCCGTGGTGCTGATGGCCCGCCGCGTGGAGTTGCTCGACCGGCTCGCCGAGGAGATCCGCTCCGGGGGCGGCCGGGTCGAGGTGGCACCGGGCGACGTGACGGCGACGGCCGACGTCGAACGCGCCGTCAGCACGGCGGTGGAGGCGTTCGGCACCCTCAACGGCGCGTTCAACAACGCCGGTTGGGGATCGATCGGCTCAGAGCTGCACGAAACGGACGACGCGGTCTACGACCGGATCATGGACGTCAACGTGCGCGGCGTGTGGAACTGCCTGAAGCGCCAGGTGCCGGTGATGCTGCGCCAGGAGTCGGGCGGGTCGATCGTCAACACCGCCAGCATCGCGAGCCTGTTCGCCACCGGCGCGGTCTCCCCGTACGTCGCGGCCAAGCATGCCGTGCTCGGTCTGACCCGGGCCGCGGCAGCCGAGTACGGGGTGCGCGGCATCAGGGTCAACGCACTGGTGGTCGGGACCACCCGCACCGAGCTGATCGAGGACGCCGTGCGCCGGGTACCGCGGCTGGAGCAGTTGGCGGTGGCCAGGTCCATCCAGCCCCGGCTCGCCGAACCGGTCGAGGTGGCGCGCGCGGCGGCCTGGCTGCTGAGCGACCAGGCCTCGTTCGTCACCGGTGGAGCCGTCCCCGTCGACGGCGGTTGCAGCGCCGTCTGACGGGGCCGGCGGGGGGACTCTCGCCCGGGGGGCTCAAGTCAGGCACTGCTCTCCACAGCCGATGAGCTCCCAGATGCGGCTGATGTGTTCCACGGACTGCCCGTCCAGGGGCTCCTTGCGGCAGGCCCGTTGGCGGATGCAGGACTCCGCACCGGTGACCAGGTACCCGGCCAGGTTGGCGAGGGTGGTCCGGTCGCCGTACGGGCCCAACTCGGCCTCGCGCGTCTCCTGCAGACGCTCCCTGATCACCGGGACCCAGGTCGTCGACCAGTCCGGCTCGCCGGGTTGCTCTCTGGCGAGCCGGGCCGCGGCGCGCACCACGGCCTCCCGTTCCAGCAGGTCGGCCAGCGCCAGTGTCAGCGAGATGACCGACTGGACCGGGGGCTCGCTGCGCGCCGTGACCTGACCCACCACAGCCCGGGTCACGGCGTGCCCCTGGGTCCGGACCACCGCGGCCATCTCCTCCTTGCTCTGGAAGTGGAAGGTCAGGGCCCCGGTGGTGATTCCGGCCGACCTCGCGATCCGCGCCAGGGACGCCCCCGCGTATCCGTCGCGGTCGAACTCGCCAGCGGCCGCGCTGACCAGGTTCTGTCGCGTCCGGGCCGCCCTCTCTTGCATCATCATGCTCCTGTCAGATGTGGCGTTCATGCACCCGCACCATAGGCGTAAAAAAAGAATGCCACTATTTTTGTAGCGGGGCCGCCTCCCCGTGGTGCATCCTGTGTAGAACTGGTGTACAGGGGGGACTTTATGACTCTGACGGCAACCTCTCGAACCGAACTACCAGGTCAGCCCCGGGCCGTGGTGTCGATTCAGTACCGACGGACCGAGAAGACCGCCGAGCCGCAAGCGATCCGGGTGCTCGTCGTCGCCGGCGACCACGACGCGGCCGAAGAAAGGGCACACGACCTCCGACGACAGGGGTACTGCACGAGGCTCGCCAGCACTGGCGCAGAGGTGCTGAGAACCCATGAGCACTCGGACATGATCCTGCTCGACCTCGATCTTCCCGACATCGACGGCCTCGAAGTGTGCCGTTCGATACGAGCGAGCGGAGACAAGCCCATTATCACTCTCACCGGACGCGACACGGAACTGGACCGGGTCCTCGCCCTCCAGGCGGGCGCGGACGACTGCGTCGTCCGTTCCTGCGGTCCACGCGAGATGACGGCGCGCATCGAGGCCGTCCTCCGACGGGCTCATCCTAGACCGGCCCCCATCCGCATATTATCCATCGGCCCTCTCCACGTTGACGAAAGGACCCGCGAAGTCCGCCTGCACGGCGAGCGGGTGAGCCTCACCGCCAAGGAGTTCGAGCTGCTGCACATCCTGGCCTCGAACCCCGGGAACGTCATGTCACGCAAGGATCTGATGGCCCGGGTCTGGGACACCGACTGGGTGGACTCCAGCCGGACCATCGACACCCACGTACGCAACCTCCGCGCGAAGCTGGGAGCCAGCACCTGGGTAATCACCGTCCGCGGCATCGGCTACCGCATCGGCCACGGCTGACGACCGGCGCCCGCGGACGCGCGGCCCCGTCGGCTCGCACCCGCCGGCTCGCACCCTCGCGGGAACACACCCGCACGGACGCACCTCGTAGACGCACCCTCGTAGACGCGCAGTGAAGACGCATTGAAGACGCATTGAAGACGCGCAGTGAACACAGCCCCCCACCGCATTCCCCGCAGGCGAACCTCCGCGAGCGCAGCCCTCAGGAACCGCAATCCGTCGTCCGATCAATCGTCAACTGCTGTTTCCCCGGCGGTTCGACGATCGGACGGCACCCGCGCGGCCCAGGGTGGCGCGACCCCGGCGCGACAACCGAACGGTTCGACAGATGGCAGTGGCTCCCACCCCAAGGGCGGGAGCCACTGCCATGACCCGGAGACTCAGGCCGCGCGCTTCGCGGGGAAGGCGTGCGTCCGGGCGGCGAACACCAGGGCGATCAGCGGGATCACGAGCACCAGGACGGTCCACGGGAACGAGGTGGGTCCGGCGGCCGAGAGCAGGATGCCGCCGGCCACGCCACCGCCGGCCATGAACGAGTTCCAGACGGTGACCAGCAGCGCCTGTCCGCGGCTGCCGCCGGTGTTGGTGACCGCGGTCTGCAGCAGGGTGGCCAGGCCGCCCCAGCCGAGACCCCACAACACCATCGCCCCGTAGACGGCGACCGGGCTGCCGGGCGTCAGCGCCAGGAACACCGCCGCCACCGAGAACAGGACACAGCTGGCGATGGTCAGTTCGCGCAGGTAGCGGTCGATCAGCGTGCCGGTGATCCAGATGCTCAGCATCGAGGCGAGACCGAAGACCAGCAGTACGACGTCCCGGTTGTCGCCCATCTTGTTCTCGTCCAGGAACGAGGCGATGTACGTGTAGAAGGTATTGTGGGCGAGCACGTAGGCGGCCACCACGACCAGGATGATCGACACGCCGGGCAGGCGCAGGGCCTGCAGGATCGGCTCGCGGTGGCCCGCCTTCTGGCCCGGGTGGTCGGGCACGGACGCGATGATCCAGAGCAGCAGCAGTACGGTGACCGCGGTGATCAGGCCGAACGTCAGCCGCCAGCCGAACACCTTGCCGAGGAAGGTGCCCGCCGGGATGCCCAGGGAGAGCGCGAGCGGAATGCCGATCATGGTGATCGCGATCGCCCGGCCCACCAGGTGCGGCGGTGCCAGTCGGCGTGCGTACACCACGAGTTCACCCCAGACGGCGGCCGCGGCCACACCGGCGACGAGCCGGAATCCCATGGTCAGGATGTAGTTCGACGAGATCGCGGTGACGGTGTTGGCGAGGATGAAGGCCACCACCGCGACCAGGACGAGCTGCTTGCGGCGCCAGCCGGCGGTGGCGGCCGCCAGGGGGATGGCCGAGACGCCGGTGGCGATCGCGTAGATCGTCAGCGCCTGGCCCATCGCGGACTCGCTGACCGAGAGGTCACTCGCCATCTCGGGGAGCACGCCTGCGGGCAGCGCTTCGGTCAGCACCATCACGAAGGCTGCCGTGGCCAGGGCCAACAGGGGGGACAGCGGGAGCTTGCGACTCTCCTCCGTATCAGGAGGGGAGCTTGCCGACAGCCCGGTCTGGGACGTTGCCATGCTTGTTACCTCAAACTCTCATACGAATGCGGATTCAGGACGCTGCGGTACGTACGGGGTGAGCCGACCACGGGTCGGAGAGCGGTTCGTGCACGCCAAAGCCCCCCGGCCCCGACGCAGCGTGCTGCCAGCCGCAACAACCGCCGGGCGCCCGGTCATCCCGTTTCTCGCAGAGATGATGGACTTATTTATGTTCTGGCGGAACCGGTGGCCGCGGCGAGCCAGGAACTCACCACTCGGTCTGGGGCTTCAGCTAGTTGACGTATCGTCAACCGTGCAGGTCAGGGGCACGGAGCGGTCGGCGGCGACGGACGTGCGGGGCACCGCGTGGGAGATCGAGGGGCCGCCGATTTCGGCGGCGAGACCGTCTCACATGCTGGACGCCTTGCGGGAACCCACCTGCCCGGCGGGGCGAACTCCCCCGCCGGGCAGGTGAATCAGGCCACAAGAACGGGAACCGGTCACGGTGCCTAGGCCGATGCCTCCGGCTGACCGAACGTCACCTCGTTAGAGAGGACGACCCCGTGGCTCTTGAAGTCGATGGTGATGCGGTCGCCGTGGGCGATCCGGAAGCCGTCGTGGTAGCTGGCCTTGTCGGCGCCGAGCAGGACGTAGTTGACCAGGCCCGGCCGGCGGAGCGCCGGGTACTCGAAGAGGTTGTCCACCATGTCCTGGATCCGGAAGTACAGGGCGTCCTCGCCGCAGTCGAACGGCCCCTCCCAGGCGGGGACGCCGTCCCGCTCGATGACGACCCGGCCGGTCACCGAGGCCGGCGGCTCCCCGAGGAACAGCCACGGGGTGATCGAGGTGTCGCACAGCTTGCAGTACGGGTTCCAGCCCGGGTTCTGGATGTGCAGACCGATGTCGCACAGATCGTTGCCGAACGTGTAGCCCGCGTACCGCGGGTTGCCCGCATCGTCGTTGACGTAGACGAGGGCGATCTCCGGCTCCTCGATCAGCGCCACCGACTTCTCCGGCACGACGAGGGTCTCACCCGGCAGCCGCAGCCAGGAACCGAAGCCCTTGAAGAACCAGTTCGGCGGCACGAACTCGTCGTCCTCGCCCGGCTCGCTCTCGAACTTCGACTTGTGGGTGCGCATGAAACCGCTCAGCAGGGCGTTCCCGCTGGCCTCCGGCAGCAGCGGCGGCAGGTACTTCACCTGCTCCTCGCCGCCCTCGACGGTGATCGGCTCCACCTCGGCCTTGATGGCGGCGACGACCTCCTCGGCGCTCTCCTGGGCGATGAACTCGGCCTGCAGCCGGCCGTCGTTGACGCGGTACAGCGTCAGAGCCTGACCGGGAGCGGGCTTCTCGAAGCCCACGTACCGCTCACCCTGGTATTCGCATTCGAAAAGTATGGACATCTCGGTGGTCCTCCTAGGCTCGTTGGTGCGGTCGGCCCGGCAGGAGCCGGGTGGTGGACGGGGCGGTGAGGTCCGTCAGGACCTCGTCGACCCGGTCGATGGCGGCGCGGATCCACGGCAGTGCGAGCGGATCGGCGGCGGCCAGGGCGGCGTGCTGCTGCTGCGCGGTCTCGCCGTAGAACCGGCTGGTGGCCGCGCGCAGCCGCAGCGGCTCGGCGGCCTCCCCGAACGCCTCGGCGCCCAGCACGCCGACGCCGTAGCGGTCGGTGAGCAGGCCGGCCAACTCGGTTCCGGTGCGCACCCCGTGGACGGCGCGGAGCTGCTCGCGCAGCGGCTCGAAGTCCGGGTACAGGTAGCAGGTGGCGCGAACCGGGGCCAGCAGGGCCCCGGCGGCGGTGAACCGCTCCGCCGTCGCCCGGGCGACGACGCCGTGCAGCCGGCGCGAGGCGGCCACGTGCTCGACGATCTCCGGCGGCTCGCCGAAGGCGTAGGCGGCCGCCACCTGGACGGGGGCGGGCGGGCTGGACCAGATCTGGCTGGCGATGGCGAGCAGCCGCGTGTGCAGCTGCCGCCCGGTGTCGCCGTCGGGCAACAGGGCGACCCCGGTGCGCCAGCCGCCGACCGCCAGGTTCTTGGTCAGCCCGGTGGTGACCACGGTGCGCTCGGGTGCGAACGCGGCCGGGGAGACCGCCGGGGTGGCCGGGTCGAAGACCAGGTCGCAGTAGATCTCGTCGGAGATGATGACGAGGTCGAGCTCCCGGGCCGCCTCGCCCAGACGCCGTACGGTGTCGGGCGAGGCGACGGCGCCGGTGGGGTTGTCCGGCAGGGTGACCACGACGGAGCGCGGGTCGTACCCGGCGGCCCGGGCCGCGCGGACCGTCTCGCGCAGCCGCTCCGGGTCCGGCACGCCGCCCTCCCCCGCCACCACGGGCACCTTGAGGACGCGGGCGCCGATGAGCTCGGCCTGGGCCGCGTAGCTGACCCAGCTGGGCCGGGGGATCACCACGTCCCCGCCGACCGCCATGATCAGAGCGAACAGCAGGGACTTGCTGCCCGGCCCGGCGACGACCAGCTCCGGGTCGGCGGCCAGGGCGCGCCGCTGCCAGTAGCCGGCCGCCGCCGCCCGCAGGGCCGGGCTGCCCGCCACCGGGCCGTACGTCGTCCGGTCGGCGGCGGCCGCCAGCCGGGCCTTCAGCTCGGGGTGGACCGGCAGGCCGATCTCGCCGCTGGCCATGATCAGGACCTGTTCGCCGGCGGCGCGTCTGCGGGCGAGGGCCTCGTCGGCGGCCAGCGTCGCCGACAGCGTCACCTTCGCGGGCTCGGGCATGGGTGTGCTCCACGGATCGGAGGGGGGTCGGTACGGGTGGTGCTCGGTCGGTGCCCGGTCGGTGCCGGGCGGCGGTCCGAACGGGCCGGCGGTCACTGCCCGCCGTAGCGCCGGCGCAGCTCGGCCTTGCGGACCTTGCCGGTGAGGGTCTTCGGCAGCGCGTCGACGACCACCAGGCGCTCCGGGAAGAAGCGCCGGTCCTGACCGGCTTCGGTCAGCTGGGCGTGGATCTCGGCCAGTTCGGGCTGCGCGCCGCCGGTGACGACCACCGCGAGGATCGGGTCGTCGGTCCGGCCGGCGGACCCGACCAGGGCGGTCTCGGTCACCTCCGGGTGCCGCGAGATGATCGCTTCGAGCTCCGTCATCGGGACGACGATGCCGTCGCGGATCAGGGCGTCCTTGGCCCGGCCGAGGATGCGGATGCCGCCGCGGCCGTCGTCGCGCGCCAGGTCGCCGGTGTCGAACCAGCCCTCGGCGTTGAACTCCGCGGCGAAGACGTCCTCGCGCTTGTAGTAGCCGAGGGCCTGCGCCGCACCGCGCACCCGCAGCCGGCCGACCTGGGCGCGCTTGCCCGGGTCGTCGCGGTCGTCGATGCGCAGCTCCATGGAGTCGATCGGCCCGCCGTTGCTGCTGGCCGCCCAGTCCTGGTTGTAGTCGAGCCGGGTGATGGTGACGGGCCCGAACTCGGACATGCCCCACACCGAGTAGGTGCGGGCCCCGAGGGTCTCGCGCACGTCGTCCACCAGCTCCTGGAGCACCGGCGCGGAGCCGGTGACGGCGTGGCGCAGGGTGGAGACGTCGCGGGGGTCGGCCCGCTGGGAGGCCGCGATGTCCACGAGGGTGGACGGCGGACCGTAGAGGAGCGTGGCGCCGTACCGCTCGACCAGGTCGAGCAGCGCGGAGTTGCGCCGGACGTCCTGGAAGGCGATGGTGGCGCCGAGCATGACGCCGGTGAGGATGCCCTGGCCGAAGCCGGAGTAGTGGACGAGCGGGGTGGTGACGGCCGCGACCAGGCTGTCGTCGAGCAGGAAGGTGTCGGCGTAGCCGCGGACGGCCGCGTGGATGGTGTTCTGGCTGTGCAGCACCCCCTTGGACACGCCGGTGGTTCCGGAGGTGAACAGCACCACGAACGGGTCGTCCGGGGTGAGTTCACGCCCGTCCAGTTCGCCCGCGCGCTGCTCCTCCCACGGGATGCCGACGAAGTGGTCGTCGAAGGAGAGCGTGCCGGCGTCCCGGCCGCCGACCACCACCACGTGCTCCAGGGGCAGTTCGGCCTTCAGCGCGGTGAGGTGCGCGGCCAGCGGGTAGCCGTTCCACTCCGGGACGGTGATGCAGACCCTGGCGCCGGTGAGCTCCAGGCGGTGGCGCAGCTCGTCCTCCTGGCACACCGGGTCGATCGGGCAGATGACGGCGCCGACCCGGATGCAGGCGAACAGCAGCGGCACCATCTCCCACCGGTTGGGGAGCTGAACGGCGACGAACTCCCCGCGCTGCACGCCCAGTTCGGCGAGTGCGAGGGCGAATCGGTCGGTCAGGGTGGCGAGTTCGGAGTAGTCGAGGGTGTCGGTGCGGGCCTCCCCGATCCGGCGCCCGGCGACGGCGAGCTTGTGCGGCCGCAGCCGGGCCTGCCGGCGCAGGTCGTCGAGGAAGGTCTCCTCGCGCCACCAGCCGCGCCGAAGGTACTCGGCCGCGCTGTCGCGGGCCGGGGCCCGCTCCGGACCGGTGGGCGCGGTGGCGCTCATCCGCGCTCCTTGCGGCGGGCGGCGAGCAGCTCGGGCAGCGGGTCGCCCGCGCGGCCGGCGGCGATCTCCAGCAGGTCGCGGGTGTTCTGCCGGACCCGGTCGCCGACCCACTCGAAGACCCAGGCCTTGCGGGCCTCCGCCTCCAGGTGGAACGGGACGACGCGGGTGACGGCCAGGGCCGCCGAGCCGGCGCCGCCGATGTTCGCGATCACGCCCGGGACGATGGTGGCGCCGGCAGCCAGCACCTTGGCCTTGCCCTCGGCGCTGGAGGCGAGGTTGCCGCCCTCGACCACCAGGCGCGGGCGCAGCCGGTGGGCGTTGTCGGCGTTGATCGCGTGCTTCTGCGCCGCGAGGATCAGCAGGTCGGCGTCGACGTCGAGCCAGGCGTCCGGCTCGCCGGACTGGGTGACGCCCTGCGGCAGGCGTGAGCGGTCGATCCGGCCGAACTCGTCGGTGATGGCGACCAGGTCGGCCACCGGCAGCCGGTCCGCGCTGATGGTGCCCTGGACGTCGGCGACGCCCACCACGATGTGCCCGCGGTCCTCCAGGAAGCGGGCGACCGCGCGGCCCACCGCGCCGAAGCCCTGCACCACGACCCGGGCCGACTCGGTGCGGCCGCTCTCCTCCAGGGCGGTGACCGCGGCCACGCCCACCCCGTGCCCGGTGCAGTCGATCAGCGGCTCGTAGTAGGTGCGCCAGTCGATCGGCATGTCCGGGGCGCCCAGCCGGAAGCGCGGGTCGTAGCCGGCCTCCTCGAAGAACACGGCCCGGTCCGCGGGGGTGACGCCCATGTCGATGCCGAGGTGGATACCACCGTGCAGCAGCGGCTTCACGGTCCGCCCGAAGGTCCGGAAGGTCTCCTCGCGGTTGCTGCCGTCGGAGACGATGCCGGCCTTGGCGCCACCGATGCGCAGTCCGGCGAGGGTGAACTTGTCGGTCATGTCGCGGGCCAGGCCCGCCACTTCCTCCTCGGTGACCCCGGTGGTCATCCGGGTGCCCCCCATGGCCAGGCCGTCGACGAGGGAGTCGACGACCACCCAGCCCTTGATCGCGCCGCCGCTGCCGTTGAGGTGGACGGCGAATGCGGGCGCCTGGGTCTCTTCCACAGTCATTGCGAAGTCCTTTGGTACCTAGGTGGGTTCAGAAAGCCGACGGTGTGCGTCGCGCAGACGCGGCGGCCGCCCCGAAGAGCGCGGCCGCGCACGCCTGCTGACGGACCGTCACTGGTACAACTGGGCGAAGCCTCGCAGAATCTCCAGGCCGTCGCTGCGGAACTCCAGATGTGCCTGGGCCCCGTGGATCCGCCCGTCCTCGGAGCGGATGAACTCCACCGGGGCGTGCTCCGAGCGGCCGATGGAGCGGAAGCCCTCGGGTGCCTCCTGCAGGTAGAGGGTGTGCCGGTGGAAGACCGTCACGGTCGGCTTCACATGGGTGAAGAGCGGCTCCTCCTTGTCGACCTGCACCTCGTAGCCGCCCACGCGCTGCGGCCCCTCGGCGAGCCGGCCGCCGGCCGCGACGGCGATGATCTGCATGCCGCCGCAGATCCCGAAGACCGGGACGTCGGCACCCGTCACGAGGTCGATGAGCGGCCGGTAGAAGTCGCTGTCATAGGCCCGCACCTTGGTACCGCTCAGGACGATCGCCTGGTAGCGGCCGCCGAGGTCGGCGGGTACCGAATCGGCGCGGACGACGTCCGTCTCCGATCCCAGTTCCTCGAAGCGGCCGCGGAGCTGCTTCAGCGACAGCGTTCCGTTGTTGACGACTAGCACACGGGATTTCGCCACGTGCCCTGCTCCTCACGCTCGTGTGATGACGGTTCCGGTGCGCTCGGCGATCAGGTCGGTCACGGGTGCGCTGCCGATGACGACGCGTTCCACTCCCCGGTCCAGGGCCTCCCCCGCGGCGCGCAGCTTCTTGCGCATCCCGCCGGTGGCACCCTTGTCCCGGAACCTGGCCGCGGCCTCCGCCGTGATCCGGCGCACCGGCTGATCGTCGATCAGCAGGTGCGCGACATCCGTGACCAGGACCAGCTGTTCGGCCCCGATGCCGCCCGCGACGGCGGCGGCGGCCCGGTCGCCGTCGGTGTTCACCTCGCGGCCGGCCGCGTCCCGCGCCAGCGGGGTGACCAGGTACGCGTGGCCCGGCCGGAGGTTCTTCAGCACCGTCGGGTCCACGCCGGTGATGGGACCGACGAGGTTCTCCAGCTCGACGAGCTGCTTCTCCTTCCACCACCAGCGCTCGCCCTCGCCCGCGGTCACCAGGCCGTCGCTGCCGAGCGCGCGCTCGGCGGTGATCCCGCGCCGCTCCAGACGTCGCAGGACGTCCTCCGCGAGCTCGGCGCTGACGGTCTTGATGTCCTCGATGACCTCGGGGGTCGTCCACCGGCTCTGGTTGCCGTACCGGTCGCGCAGGATCGCCGACGGCTCGTGGTAGCGGGGGCTGAGGTTCTTCAGTGGCTTGGACCAGCCGTGCACCAGGACCAGCGGGCGGTCCTGGCCGAACCGGGCCAGGTCGTCCCACCAGGAGCCGGCGAGGTCGTCGACCGTGCTGCCGCCGAGCTTGACGACGGTCGGGGTGCCGGTGGCGGTCGTCCCGGTCATGCGGGCATCACCGGCTGCATGGTCAGCCCCGTCTCCTCGGGCAGGCCGAAGCGGAGGTTGAGGACCTGGATCCCCTGGCCCGCCGCGCCCTTCACCATGTTGTCCAGCGCCGCCAGGACGACGATCCGGCCGCCCTCCTCGTCGTGCAGGACGGTCACGTCGCAGTAGTTGGAGCCCAGGACGGCCTGCGGGTCGGGCACCGGGATCAGCGTCTCGTTGTGCCGGCGGACCCGCACGAAGGGACGCTGCTTGTAGAAGCGCAGGTAGGCGCGGTTCAGCGTGCGCGCGTCCACCTCGTCGTCGGTGAACACGTAGGAGCTGGCCATCAGCCCGCGCACGTGCGAGACGCCGTACGCCGACATGCTCAGCGAGTCGATGCCGCCCGGCTTGCTGCGCTCCAGGAAGTCCTTGACCTCCGCCGCGTGCCGGTGCCCGGCCGGCGCGTAGGGCGCGATGGCGCCGTTGCGCAGCGGGTGCAGGTCCGCCGTCCGCAGCGACAGGCCGCCGCCGCTGGAGCCGGTCTTGCCGTCCACCACCACGGTCTTCAGGTTGAGGCCGAGGCCGATCACCAGCGGGGCGAGCCCGATGGTGATCGCGGTGGCGAAGCAGCCCGGCAGGGAGATCAGCGCGGCGCCGGGCAGCTGGTCGCCGATCAGCTCCGGGACGCCGTAGACGAACCGGTCGGCCAGGCCGCCCGCCCGCCGCACGTCCGGGTACCACCGGTCGTGCAGGGCCGGCGTCTGGATCCGGAAGGCGCCGCTGAGGTCGATGACGCAGGGCACCTCGTCGGCCAGCCGCGCGGCCAGCTCCGCCGAGGCGGTGGCGGGTGTGGCGAGGAAGACGACGTCGCACCGGCCGGCGAGGTTCGTGCTGACCGGTTCGATGGTCAGTCCGAGGTCCAGCCGCAGGCCCGGGTGGAACTCGGCCGGGCGCCGCCCCGCGCTGGCGTTGCCGCCCAGGAAGGTGAGCTCCAGCTCGGGGTGCTGGACGACCAGTCTGATCAGTTCACCGCCGGCGAGCCCGGAGGCCCCGAAGATGCCGACCCGGATCATCCGATCTCCTCCCGTACGTAGCGGCCGATGGCCGTGGCGATGTCCACCCCGGTCGCCGAGGCCACCGCCTTGAAGGCCGGTGCGTGGTTGACCTCGTTGACCACGTAGCCGTTGGGCGTCGCGAAGAGGTCGATGCCGAAGATGCCCTCGCCGAGGACGTCCAGCACCCCGTCGACGATCTTCTGCACCTCGGGGTCGAGGTCGACGGCGCGGTTGCGGTTGCCCAGCGCGGCGTTGCTGCGCCAGTCCGTCCCCGCGCTGTGGAACTCCGCGATGGCGACCAGCTCGCGGCCGACCACGAAGCAGCGCAGCGAGGACCCGCCGGCCAGGTAGGGCTCGACCAGCGAGGCCTGCTCGAAGCCGTGCCCGAGGTCCTCGACGTAGTCGTAGACCGAGTGCGCGGTGTCCGCGTCCCGCAGCAGCGTGACCCGCTTGCCCATGCCTCCGAAGACCGGCTTCAGCACGACCGGCGGCGGCAGTTCGGCCAGGGCCTTCTCGAAGTCCCGCCGGGACAGCACGAGACGGAAGTCGGGCACCGGCACGTCCGCGGCGCGCAGCTGGGCGCGCAGCGTCAGTTTGTTCTCACAGGCCTGGATGGCCGAGACCGTGTTCAGGGTGGGGATCCGGGCCGCCTCCGCGACGGTGGCGATCAGGCCGCCCCGCGTGTAGCTGCGGCTGCGGACGAGCACGGCGGCGTAGCCACCGAGCGAGGCCGACTCCTGGTCGCCCAGGGAGAGGGACTCGTCGTTGACCCACTCGACGCGCAGGCCGAGGACGGCGGCCGCGTCGATCAGCCGGCGCTCTTCCCAGCCGACCCGGTCGGCGACGATGGCGACAGTTCGTTCCATGGGGTTACTGGCCCCAATCGCGAAGCTGCACCTCGACCATCTGGAGGCTGAGCCGGCCCTCCACGACGTCCTCGACCCGCAGCGTCAACATGCACTCGGGGCAGGCGATGGTCTCGCCCTGTACCAACGGCGGGGTGGTCAGGTCGGTCTCGCATTCGGGGCACAGGCCGGTCAACGTGCCAGCAGACATTGTCATCTCCGTAGTCGTTCTTCTGTGGATGTGGAGCCGGGGAGGGGAAGGTGCGGCCCGGGAGGTGCCGGGCCCGGTCAGACGGACTGGAACTCGACGGCGGCCTTGCGGATCGCGTCGCGGTCCAGCAGGTCGCGGTCGTCCTGCTCTTGACGGCCGGTCAGCCAGGCGGTGAAGGCATCGACGTCGACGGACTCGGCCAGTTCGTCGAGGGCCCACCTGACCAGCGGCGAGGTCAGCCGGGTGCGCACGCGCAGCTCGCGGGAGTTCCCGACGATCTCCGGGGCCAGCGTCTCGTAGGCCTCCGGGTGGGTCAGCTGACCGGGCAGCTCGTAGGCGAAGGCGTGCGGGGCCGTGGGGCCGGACTGGAAGGCGTCGCCGAGCCGGGCGCCGCGCAGCGCGGCGTTGGTGAGCTCGGTGAGGTGGCTCAGGTCGAAACGGGTGTCGCCGTAGATCACCCGCAGCGAGGTGAGCAGTTCGGCGAGCGGGGCGTTGCCGCCGCGCTCACCGATCCCGCCGGCCGTCGCGGAGATCCACTTCGCCCCCGCCCGGTAGGCGGCCAGCGAGTTGGCGACCGCCATGCCCAGCATGTTGTGCGAGTGGATCTCGATCTCGGAGCCGTCGATCGCGGTGATGCTGCGGATCTGCTCCTCCATCTGCCAGGGCGACAGGTAGGCGACGGTCTCCGCGAGCCGGAACCGGTCGGCGCCGGCCTCGAAGCCCGCCTCGACGTAGGGGACGAGCCGCTCCTTCGGCGTGCGGGCACCGTCCTCGCCGCTGAAGGTGACGTGGAAGCCGCGCTCCTTGGCCGCGACGATGGCCGCCCGGGCCACCGCGATCAGGTACTTGGTGCTGGCCGAGCTCAGCTTGAGGGCCGCGTGCTGCTCGGACGTCGGGATCGAGAACATCACGGACTTCACGCCCAGCCGCTTGGCCTCGTCCAGCGCCTTGACCACCTGCTGGCGGTCGCGCACCACGACCAGGCTCAGTGAGCGCTCCGGGCCCACCGCCTCGTGGGTGGCGAGGATGAGGTCCGCGTCCTTGGACGACGGGCCGGAGATCATCCCGACCTCGACCAGCTCGACGCCGGTGCGGACCAGGAGGTCGGCGATGTGGGCGGCGTCCTTGGGGCCGAACTCGACGCCGGCCATGTGCGCGGAGTCCCGCAAGGTCGCGTCGGACAGATGGGGCAGCCCCTGCGGGGGCACGTCTTCCTTCAGGTGCTCTGCTGGTGCCATGTGCGTTCCCTCCTTTTCCGGAGCCGGGTTCCCATTCGCGCTGACCTCGGCTCCGGCCTGAATTCTCGCGATGCGGCATGTACGAATGAAGCAGGGCCGAAAGAGCGACGATGCGCAGTGCGCTCGACAAATATGGTGGTCGATCTCGCCGTGAAGGGACAACACCGTCAATGTCAGAAGCTTGTCAAGGACTGTGATGCAACGTCATGGACGGTGAGCTGTGCGGACTTCTCGTCGGCATGCCGACAATTTTCTGGACACGCCTCCCGAGCGGCCTGTATCGCTGAATAGGCGCGCGAAATCCGCGCCGAGCGGGGGGCGGGGCCGGGGGCGAGCCCCGCGAGCCGTACGAGCGCTCCCCGACGGTGTGCCGTCCCGTACCGCCGCACCTCCGCGATCCGAGAACGGAGCCAGGGAAAACGTGAGAAGAGAACGGTCGAAGCGTGCGAACGCACCCCGCAGCGCCGGGGGAAGCGACCTCTTACCGATCTGAGCACGGCCCGTAGAAAGGAGAGAACGTCCGATGGTTGCTCCACAGGAACTCAAGCCCGCCGCCCCAGGGGCCGGCGACCCGTCGTCGGCCGCCGCGGCCCGCGAACTGGCCGAGCGCGTCGCGCGGCCGAGCGCCGCCGAGCGCGACCGTGACCACCGCTGGGACCCGGCCCTGTTCGCCGAACTGGCGGGCGCCCGACCGGGCCCCGGCCTCGCCGGGCCGCTGGTACCGCGCGCCCTCGGCGGCGGCGGCCTCAGCGCCACCCAGACCTGTGCCCTCCTCGAAGGCCTGGGCGAAGGAGCCCGCGACCCGGGCCTCGCCCTCGCCGTCGGCGTCCACGCGGTGCTCGCCACGGTGCCGCTGCGCGCCTTCGGCAGCCCCCGCCAGCGCGAGCGCTACCTGCCCCTGATGGCCTCCGGCGACTGGATCGGCGCCGTGTCCCTGCGGCAGACCCAGGGCGCCGCGCTCGCCCCGACCGTCACGGCCCGGCCCGGCACGCCGGGGCTGGGCGGCTGGGTGCTCACGGGCGACCTGGACCTCGTCGCCGGCGGCCCGGTGGCCCACCACTTCCTGGTCGTCGCCACGCACGACGGCGGCGGCCGGACGGCCTTCGTGCTGGACCGCTCCACGCCCGGGCTGCTGATCACCGAGTCGGCGCCGGCCGCCATGCGCACCTGCACCTGGGGGCGACTGGTCCTGGACGGCTGCCACGTCCCGGACGACGCGGTGCTGGGCACCGTCGGCGGCGCCGAGGCCGAGGTGGAGCCGCTGATGGCGTCACTGGACTGGGTCTTCTCCAGCGCACCCTGGCTCGGCGTCATGCGGGCCCTGGTCCGGGACGCCGTCGACGGTGCGGCCGAGCGCCAGGTCTTCGGCCGGCCCCTCGTGCACGCCCAGTCCGTCCGGTTCACGCTGGCGGACCTCGCCACCCGCTGCGAGCTGGCCGCCGGTCTGTTGTACCGGGCCGCCGGACAGTTCGACTCCGGCGGCCGGCCCACCCGCCAGGACGCCGCCACCGCCCGGCTCTTCGTGGCGGCCGCCGCGCGGGCGGTCGCCGAGGGGGCCGCCCGCCTGTCCGGCCCGGCCGCCCTGACCAGTGACCACCTGATCGCGCGGGCGCACCGCGACGCACTGTTCTTCGCCGAGACCGGCGGCGGCACCGAGGTGCTGCGTCCGGTGATCGCCGCGTCCCTGCTCGGGCTCGGCTGATGTGAGGACTGATACCGACATGACCGAGACACCGCACGGCACCGTCCTCAGCTTCCCGGGCACCGCGTCCCGGGCCGCCGAGACCGACGCGGAGGGCCGGATGCCTCCGCCGAACTGGACGGAGATCATCGACAGCGGCTACCTGCGGCTGTTCCACCCGCCGGCGTCGGGCGGCACCGGCGCCGACGGGCTCACCCAGCTGGCGGCCATGGAGGCACTGGCCCGGGCCTGTGCCGGCAGCTACTGGACCGCCACCGTGTCCGGCCTGCTCTGCGGCAAGCTGATCTCCCGCTACAGCCGGTCGAGCGAGCACGACCGGCTGCTGAAGCCGCTGATCTCCGGCGAGAAGCTGGCCTGCTTCGCCATCGTGGAGCCGCCCGCGGGCAGCGACGCCGGCACCTACAACACCACCGTGCGGCCCGCCGGAGCCCCCGGCGAGGGGTTCGTCATCAGCGGCGAGAAGGCCAAGATCACCAACGCGCCCGACGCCGACCTGGCCGTGACGCTCGCCCGCCGGCAGAAGGCCCCCGGCGACGAGGGCCACGACTGGTGCCTCGCCTTCGTCGACCTGAACCAGCCCGGCGTCCGCCGCTACGAGACGCCGCGGATGGGGCTGCGCGGCATGCCCTGGGGTGGCATCGTCTTCACCGAGGCCGTGGTCTCCGAGGCCGATGTGGTGCCCGTCCCCTTCGGCGAACTGGCGGGCGAACTCGCCGAGCTGATGGCCTGGGGGTGGCTGCTGATCTCGGTCTCGGCCATCGCCATCGCCGAGTCCGCACTGGACGCGTCGGTCCGGTACGCGGGCGAGCGGGTCTCCTTCGGACGGCCGCTGGGGCACATGGAGGGCGTGCAGACCCAGCTCGCCGAGTCCCGCGCCCAGATCGACGCCGCCCGGGTGCTGGCCCGCAAGGCGGTGACCGAACTCGCCGCCGGCCGGTCGGCCCGGGAGGCGATCGCGATGCTCAAGATCTACGCGACCGAGATGGCCGTCGAGGTCGCCGCCCGCGCCGTACAGATCCACGGCGCGGCCGGCGTCACCCGGGGACACGAGGTGGAGCGCCTCTACCGGGACGCGCAGATGAACGTCATCGGCGGGTTCACCTCGAACCGGCTGCGTGAGACGGTCGCCGAGAGCCTGGGCCTGGGCCCGGCGGTCTACCAGCCCTTCGACTGGGTGGCGCCGGCCGGCCTGGGCATCGACCCGGCGGGCTTCGACGGCCTCACGCAGTCCGCCGGGGCCGTTCCCGCGTAGTTCGGAATTCGGCACCTCGCGTGTTCTTCCGGCCCGGCCCGGGACCGGGCCGGAAGAACCACGGGAATACCGGTACCGGCCGGCCGGTCCAGGTATGTGGACCGGCCGGCCGGTCGAATTCCGACTCGATCGGAATATGTCACGCCGAGTTCATCCTCCGGAACACCGCACGTGAATTCCCGCTGTCCCGCCGGCGGCGCGTGACGCGGATCGGCGACCCGTCCCGGGATTTCCCGGTACTCCCCGGAACGGCCTCGGCGGTGGGCGAACTCCGCCCCGTCGGACGTCGCCGTGGACATCGGCGACGGTCTTGCCGTGTTCGGCGGAGAGCCGCGGCCGGGTCGGCGCCGCGACCGGTCGACCGCGCTCGGCCTCGACCGGTCGACCGCGCCGGGTCCACACCGACCTCCCCGCACCGCGGTCCTTGTCCACGACCACATGGCCGGGCGTCCGGAAAGCCCGGGTGCGCCGCCCCCGATCACCACGCCGTAGTGATCAACTAACTTGATGACTATCAAGTTTGACGCAACATCACGTATTGGTTTGGTAACGACGGATACGTATGGCGCCGAGCCGTCCCGGGCAGGTACATGCTGTGGGCATGCATGCGCGACGCCTCCGCGGCACCCTGCCGACGCGTCCCCGCAGGCTCACGGGGACGTCGTTGTCGCACGAAAGTCGGCGATGATCAGATGAGCACATTCGACATGTGGACCTGTTCCGGCTGCGGCACGGCCTGCTCACCGGCCACCGTCCGCTGCCCCGGCTGCGGAGCCGGCCCGGGCGGTACGGGCGGCCCGGGCGGTACGGGCGGACTGGGCGGTACGGGCGCCACCGGCCTGGGCGGTACGGGCCCGGCCTCGGGGGCATCGCCCGGGCCGACCCTGCCGGGCCCCGCGAAGGCGGCGCCGCCGATGGCCCCCACCTTCGCACCGACGCCCCCTCCCACCGGCGCCGCCACGATGCCCACCACATCGAGCAGTTGGACGACGGCGCCCCACCCCGGGCCGCACCAGCCGGCCCCTTCCCTGGCCACGGACGCCACCCGCTACCTGTGCGCGGCCGTGCAGTTGGAGGGCGACCTGGCCGGCCGGGCCGTCGAGTCCGTCCTCAAGGAGCCGCACCGCACCGTCGCCTCCTCACCCGGCGTCGACCTGGTCTGCGTCCTGCGCTACGCGCTCGCCGCACGCACCCGGCAGACCACCGCCCAGGTGCTGCTCACCCTGACCGCGGTCGGTCTGGTGGCCTCCTTCGCCTACCAGCCCCTCTCCGACCCCGCGACCTCCGTCATCCCGCTCCCGCTGCCGCCCCTCGGCCTCCCGCTGCTCGCCGTGGCCTGGGGCATCGTGCTGGTCGAACGGCTGATCACGTTCTACGGCGTCCTGCGGCCCAAGTTGCGCCGGGGCGCCTTCGACCCCGCGCAGGCACCGCGCGCCCGGCCGCAGGACGAGACGCTGCTGAGCCGGCTGGCAACAGAGGACCAGCAGGGGAACGTCTCGGTCTTCGCCGGCTACGAACCGTTCCTCGGCTACGGGAGGCAGCTCAACAGCTGGAACTTCACCGTCGCCGTGGACCGGCCCGGGGAGCAGTTCGACCACGTGGTCCCGTTCACCCTCAAGACGCTGGACGCCGAGGTCATGACGGCGGTCACCGGCCTCGGGCTGCCCGGCGTCGAGATCTCCGAGCGCGTCTTCGTCAACGGTGCGGACCTGGCGCAGGGCCTGGACCAGGCACTCCGCCCGCTCCTCCTCCCCCGGCCCGAGGGCCGGCCGCAAATCGCCCTGGACCCGGCCGTGCTCGACCGGCTGCGCGCGGACGGCTCCGGCCGGGCCCGGCCGTACCTGGTGACCACCGTCGCGGGCTGGAACAGCGAACTGGTGGCCACCACCGCGGTCCGCTTCTCGCTCAGCCCCGCGCGGGACCAGCTGTTCGTCGAGGGCGCCACCTCGCTGCTCCCCCCGCTCCACCGCCGCTACCACCAGGTCGACCACCTGCTCGACCGCCCCACCTGGTGGCAGCTGGCGGACCTGCTGCGCTCCTCGGCCGGCGCCGTGCTGTTCCGGCTGCCGACCGCCCCGTTCAAGCTGCTCGCCCTGGTGAGCGCCCAGTTGGCCGAACGCCGCAAGGAACGCGACCAGCTGCGGCAGATCGCCCTCGGCGCCTTCAACTACGGTGCGGCGCTGAGCCTCCGGGAGACGGCGAGCGACACGCAGTTCCACCGGTACTTCCAGCAGATCGACAGCCAGATGTACTCCAAGATCGTCGAACGCCGCGTCCTGGACACGCTCACCGACTTCCTGGCGGACCACCAGGTGGACGTCTCCGAGCTCCGGGAACGCCAGAGCGTGATCTACAACGGCGGCGTGTTCACCTCCGGCAACGCCACCGTCAACTTCGTCAATTCCGCGGTGGCCGCCGGAGCCGCCAGCAGGATCATGACCCGGGCCGGCCGCGGGCCGGCCGGCGGCAGGAAGGAGGGCCGATGAGCGAGGACCGACGCATCACCGGTGGATTCCACGTCAGCGGCAACGCCAACGTCACCATCACCGGTTCGGGGGTGGCCGCCGGCGAGAACTCGTCGGCCACCGTCCACACCTCCTCGCCGGCGGTGGACGAGGAGGCGCTGGCCCGACGGGTGCTCGCGCTGGCCGAGCAGCTGCGGCAGAGCTCCGACCCGGCCACCGCCCGGGCTGCGGAGGACCTCCAGCAGGCGGTGACCGCACCCGCGCGGCGCTGGGAGCAGGTACTGGCCTACCTGTCCCGGGCCGGGCAGGGCCTGGCCGCCACCACGGCGGTGGCCACCGAGATCCAGGGCCTGGACAACGCCGTCAGGGCGCTCCTGCCGTAGGAACGCCGCGCCGGGGAACGGGGCCCGGCCGCCGGCGAGTGACGTCACACGTTGCCTGTCGCTCGTCGCACGTCGCACGTCGCACGAACATCGGAACCGCGCGTCAGGGACGCGATCTGAAGGGGGATTGCACATGGCCGAGACCAGGGGTGTTCTGCTGCCCGCCTACGTACTCGCCGACGAGTCGGCCTCGATGGGCCCCTACCTGCGGGAACTGTCGGACGGTCTGATCTCGCTCTGCGAGGGGCTGCGGGCCGAGCCGATGATCGCCGCCAAACTGCGGCTGGCCGTCCTCGGCTTCTCCGACGACGTGCAGGTCCGGCTCGCCGTCGCCGACATGCGCACCGAGACCAGCCTGCCCCAGGTGGTCATCCGCGGCACGACCAGGTACCAGGCGGTCTTCGACGACCTGCTGCAGCGCATCCCCACCGACGTGCAGTGGCTGCGCGGCCAGGGGTACAAGGTGCACCGCCCGGTGGTGTTCTTCCTCAGCGACGGCCAGCCGACCGACGGCGACGCCTGGCGGCACCCGCACACCGTCCTTACCGACCGGGCCCGCACCCCCACCTCGCCGAACATCATCGCCTGCGGGATCGGCGACGCCCAGGCCCGGACCATGCTGGAGGTCGCGACCCGGCCGGAGTTCGCCTTCGTGGCCAAGACGGGCACGGACATCGGCCGGGCCATCGCCGAGTTCTTCCACTCGCTCACCGCGAGCCTGGTCGCCTCGGGCCACGCGCTGAACTCCGCCAGCCCGCAGCTCGTCGTCAACCGGCCCGACCAGTTCACCATGGCCATCGACGAGGTGGGCCTGTGAATCCGTACGGCCTCGACGGCGGTCCGCCGCCGTTGCCGCCGCCGGCCCCACCGCTGACCCCGCCGCTCGCCCCCGGCCCGGGGCCGGGGCCGGGGCCGGCGCCCTGGGCGCGGATCGCGGTCGGTGCGCCCGGTGTCGAATTCGAGTCGCGCCCGCCCGGCGAGGACGCCTTCGACGTGCCCGACACCGAGTGCGACGGCTGGTCCACCCCGGGCCTCACCCTGCGGCTCGCCTCGGTACGGGGTGCCCAGCACCGCTACTACCGCAAGCCGCGCCAGGACGCCGCCCGCGCCGTGGCGCACGAGTCCACCGGCACCGTCGTGTTCGCCGTCGCCGACGGCGTCTCCAGTGCCACGAACGCCGAGCTCGGCGCCGGCGAGGCCTGCCGGGCCGCGCTGGAGCGGATGCTGCTCCAACTCTCCTGGAGCACCGCGGCGCTGGACCTCCAGGATGTCGCCCGGCACGCCGCCGAGCGACTGCACCGGCTGGCCCGCGGACGGCTGAACAGCGCCGAGCCGAGCCCCGCCGAGGTCGCGGGCCTGTACGCGACCACGCTGGTGACCGGCGTGGTCCGCCCCCATCCCGACGGACCGATCGTCCAGCTGTGCCGGGTCGGGGACTCCGGCGCCTGGCTGCTGGACCGCCCGCACGGCCGGTACCGCCCACTCTTCCCCTCGAAGACCGGCTCGGACACCCTGCTGGTCTCCAACGAGGTGACCCCGCTGCCCAGCGTGCCCGAGCGACTCGAACAGGCCACCGTACGGCTGACGCCCGGTCTCGCGCTGCTGGTCGGCACCGACGGCTTCGGCGACCCGCTCGGCGACGGCGACGGCCAGGTCGGTGCGCTCTTCGCCCGCCACCTCGCCCAACCACCGCCGCCGCTCTGGCTCGCGCACGTACTGGACTTCTCCCGGGAGACCTTCGACGACGACCGGACGCTGCTGGCCGTCTGGCCCCGCGACCCGGCGGCGCGGCGATGACCACCTCCGGACGCACCGTCGACCACGGCGCCCTCGTCCTGGACCGCCAGCTCGGGCAGGGCGGCCAGGGTGTGGTCCACCGGGTGGCCAACCGGAGGATCAACGAGGCCGACGGCGACGGCTGGGAGGTCGTCTACAAGGAGTACGCCCCGGCCCTGCTGCCTCTTCTCGACGCCCGTGCCCTGGCCACCATGGTGGGCCTGCTCGCCGAACTCAGCGGGAGCGAGGGCAGGTGGCTCTGCGAGAAGACCGCCTGGCCCGCCGCCGTCGTCCGGCGCGAGGGCCGCACCAGCGGCTTCCTGATGCGGGCCGCTCCCGACCGCTTCCACTTCGACTTCCGCAGCCTGAGCAGCACGGCCACGGCCACCCGCCGGCTCGCGAACCTGGAGTTCCTGCTCAACGACGACAGGTACGTGGCCGGCATCGGCCTGACCGTCAGCGAGCGGGACCGGCTGCTCCTGCTGGCCGACCTGGCCACCACGCTCGGCCGGCTGCACCGCATCGGCATCACCGTCGGCGACCTGTCCCCGAAGAACCTGCTGTTCACCACGGCCGGCGGCCGGCCCGAGTGCTTCCTCATCGACTGCGACGCCATGCGCCTGCGGGGTGCCAGCATCCTGCCGCAGGCCGAGACACCGGACTGGCAGCTCCCGGCGGGCGAGGAGAAGGCCACTCCGGCCGGTGACGTCCACAAGCTGGCGCTGCTGGCGGTCCGCCTGTTCGCCCGCGACCAGACCACCACCGACCCCGCCGCCCTGACCGCGGTGAGTCCGGCGCTGGGCGACCTGGCCCGCGCGAGCCTCGACCCGGACCCGGCCCGGCGGCCGAGCCCGGTGCTGTGGGCGGAACATCTCGGGGTGGCCGCCGTGGCGGCGTCGACCGCTCCCGTCACCGGGGCCGGCGGGGCGGGCGGGACCGGCGGGGCGGGCGGCGCGGGCGGCGCAGGCGGGACCGGCGGGACCGGCGGCGCGGGCGGTTCCGCGTCGGGTTCGCCCGGCGGGCCGACGCCCGCACCGAAGTCCTCGGTGGGCTCCGGCATCGGCGTGATCCTCCTCCTCGCCGCCGTCGTCGCCGCATACGCGTTCGTCCAGTCCCGCCACGACTCGAACTCGGTGTCGGACACGACGCCGAATACAGCGGTGTCCACCTACACCCCGTACACCCCGTACACCCCGGCCCCGCTCCCCAAGCCCGCGAAGACCACCCCCGTGGACCCGCCCTACACACCACCACCCGCGCCCCAACCCGCGCCCTCGGACATCGCCTTCGGCCACGTCGACACCGGCGACTGCCTGAGCAACTACAACGACACGATCTCGGACTGGGAGCCGACCACTCCGGCCGTGACGAGCTGCACCGGTGCCGAGGCGGTCTACCGCGTGATGTCGATCACGCGCTCCGGCACCTGCGACTCGTACGACCGGGGCTGGTACCACAACAACCGCGACGGCACCGAGACCAACCTCTGCATGAACCGCAACTTCGTCGCCGGCCAATGCATGTTCGCCAAGGCCGAGGGCAAGCAGCTCTTCGTCTACTACAACGCCGTCGTCCCGTGCCGGGTCGGCATCCCCGACAAGTACGAGTACATGGTCCAGATCTCCAAGGTGTACCCCAACGGTGCACCCGCCGACGCCTGCGGCAACGACCGGCAGTGGAAGACGGACCGCGGCACCGTCTACTGCGGCGATGCCCGGTGGAGGCGCAAGGACGTACCCGACCTGTAGACGTGCCGAGAATTCGCCGGCACAACGCAAAGAACCCCCACCCGGAATCGGGTGGGGGTTCTCTGTGAATGATTGTTCGGCGGCGTCCTACTCTCCCACAGGGTCCCCCCTGCAGTACCATCGGCGCTGTGAGGCTTAGCTTCCGGGTTCGGAATGTA
>NZ_JBFAJO010000033.1:0-101369 GCF_040655255.1 Kitasatospora sp. NPDC050463 | reverse complement strand
GTCAAGATCCGCGGCTACCGCATCGAACTCGGCGAAATCGAAGCCCGCCTGCGCGAACACCCCCACATCACCGACACCGTCGTCACCGTCCGCGAGAACCAGGCAGGCGAGAAGTCCCTCGTCGCCTACCTCGTCACCGACACCGCCCTGGACACCGCCGCCCTGCGAGCGAGCCTCGCGCAGAAGCTGCCCGAGTACATGGTCCCGGCCGCCTACCTCACCATCGACGCCGTCCCGCTGACCGCCAACGGCAAGGTCGACACCCGCGCCCTGCCCGCACCGGACCTCGACGCCTTCACCACCGGCGGCTACACCGCCCCCCGCACCCCGCTGGAGGAGCGCCTCGCCGCCATCTGGGCCGACGTCCTCGACCTGCCGCAGATCGGTGTCCAGGACAGCTTCTTCGACCTCGGCGGCGACTCCATCCGCGCCGTCCGCCTCGTCGGAGCGCTCCGCGCCGCCGGTTACGACGTCTCCATCCGTGACGTCTTCCAGCAGCGCACCATCGCCGCCATGGCCACCGCCCTCCCCGGCACCGGCACCGGCGAGTCGCTGATCACCGCCGTCCAGCCCTTCGCCCAGATCGGCGAGGAGGACCGCAAGGCCCTCCCCACCGGCGTGGTCGACGCCTACCCGCTCTCCCAGGTCCAGACCGGCATGCTCGTCGAGATGCTCGCGGCGGACGGCGGAAACAGCTATCACAACATCAACTCCTTCCGGCTGCCCGACTCCAAGCCCTTCGACGCGGAGGCGATGCGCCAGGCGGTCACGATCCTGACCGGCCGGCACGAGATCCTCCGAACCTCGGTCGACCTGACCGGCTTCAGTCGGCCGCTCCAGCTGGTCCACGCCACCGTCGAGGTCCCCTTCGCAGTCGAGGACCTGCGCGGTCTGACCGGGGCCGAGCAGGACGCCCACGGCCGCGCGTTCGTCGCCGCGGCCCGGACGGCCGGATTCGACCTGGCGAACGGCCCGCTGCTGCACCTGGCGGTGCACATCGAGTCCGACCAGGCCTGGCGCCTGACGGTCAGTCACCTGCACGCGGTCACCGACGGCTGGACGATCAACTCCTTCCTGATGGAGCTGGTCGGCTGCTACCAGGCACTGCGGGACGGCCGCGAGCCGGCCGCCTACGAGGCCCCGGCGGTCCGGTACGCGGACTACATCGCCGCCGAGCAGGACGCGCTGGCGAGCACCGAGGAGCAGGCCTTCTGGCAGGACATCGTGGACGGGCACACCCCGCTGCGGATTCCGGCCACCTGGGCCGGAGCCGAGGAGTCGGAGGAGCGTCACGGCATCCGCGTGCCGTTCACCGACCTGGACGAGGGCCTGCGCAGGCTCGCGGCCCGGGCGAAGACCTCGCTCAAGAGCGTGCTGCTGGCCGCGCACCTCAAGGTGATGGGCAGCCTGACGGCCGAGGACGCCTTCCACACCGGCGTCGTCTACCACGGCCGCCTGGAGGCGCCGGGCGCCGACCGCGTGCTCGGCATGCACCTCAACACCCTGCCCTTCCCGACCACTCGGGGCGCGAAGACCTGGCGCGAGCTGGTCGAGCGGACCCATGCGACGGAGACCGCCATCTGGTCCCACCGCCGCTACCCGCTGCCCGCCATCCAGCGCGCCGCCGGGAACACCCGCGACCTGCTCACCGTGCTCTTCGACCACCAGGACTTCCACCAGGTCGACACCGGCACGGTGGACACCGGCAGCGGTCTGGACGACGGCCGCAACGAGTTCGGCCTGATGGCGATCGCCGGGGTCGGCCGGATCAGCCTCGGGGCCTCGGTCGCGACGATGTCCCGGGAGAACCTGGAGCGGCTGGGCGCGATGTACCGGCTGGTGCTGGAGGCGATGGCCGCCGACGCCGACGGCGACGCCCTGGTCGTCCCCCTGGCCGAGGCCGACCGCCGGCTCGTCCCGGTGCGTCGGGCACAGGCCCAGCAGGCCGGGGCCCAGCAGTCCGGGGCCGAGCAGTCCGACGGCCGGGCGGCCGGCCAGTGCCTGCACGAGCTGTTCGCCGCCCAGGCCGCCCGCACGCCGGACGCCGTCGCCCTCACCAGCGGCGAGCTGAACCTCACCTACGCCCAGCTGGACGAGCGGGCCAACCGCATCGCCCACCACCTCGTCGCCCTCGGCGCCGGCCCGGACCGGGTGATCGGCCTCTCCCTGGAGCGGGGACCGGACCTCATCCCCGCCCTCCTCGGCATCCTCAAGTCCGGCGCCGCCTACCTGCCGCTGGACCCGGCCAACCCCGCCGACCGCCTCGCCTACATGCTGGCCGACGCCGGGTCGCCGATCCTGGTGACCCACTCCGCCCTGGAACCGATCGAGTTCGCGGGCACCCGGGTCCTGATCGACGCCCACCAGGCCGAGATCGCCGCCCGCCCGGCCACCGCCCCGGTCACCGGCGTCCGCCCGGGCGACCTGGCGTACGTCATCTACACCTCCGGTTCGACCGGGCTGCCCAAGGGCGTCAGCACCGCGCACGCCAACGTGCCGCGGCTGTTCACGGCGACCCGTGCGGACTTCCCGTTCGCGGCGGACGACGTGTGGGCGCTGTTCCACTCCTACGCCTTCGACTTCTCGGTCAAGGAGATCTGGAGCCCGCTGCTGCACGGCGGCCGCCTGGTGGTCGTCCCGGCGATGGTGGCCCGGACGCCGCAGGAGCTGGTCGAGCTGCTGGTGGCCGAGCGGGTCACGGTGCTCTGCCAGACGCCGTCCGCGTTCCGCTCGCTGACCGGGCTGGTGCAGGAGGGCGACCACCGCGTCGACCGACTGGGCCTGCGGGCCGTCGTGTTCGGCGGCGAGCGCCTGGACATGTCGCAACTGGCCTCCTGGACGGCCAAGTTCGGCGTGCGGCGGCCGGCCCTGATCAACATCTACGGGCCGACCGAGACCACCGTGCACTCGATCTACCACCGGGTGACGGAGTCGGACCTGACCCGGACGGCGTCCCCGATCGGCCTGCCGGTCGCCGACACCGTGATCCACCTGCTGGACGCCAACGGGCACCTGGTGCCGGACGGCGTGCCGGGCGAGATCCACGTGGGCGGCCCGGGCGTGGCCCGCGGCTACCTGAACCGCCCCGAGCTGACCGCCGAGCGGTTCGTGCCGGACCCGTTCGGCCCGGCCGGCTCCCGCCTGTACCGCACCGGCGACCTCGCCTGGCGCCTGCCCGACGGCCGCTACGAGTCGCTGGGCCGGATCGACGGCCAGGTGAAGGTCCGCGGCTTCCGCATCGAGCTCGGTGAGATCGAGGCCCGGCTGCGCGAGCACCCGCTGGTGGCCGAGGCGACCGTGATCGTGCACCAGAACGAGGCCGGCGAGAAGTCGCTGGTCGCCTACCTGGTGCCGGCCGGCCCCGACGCGCCGGACCTCGCCGCGGTGCGGTCGGACCTGGCGGCGGTGCTGCCCGGCTACATGGTCCCGGCGGCGTTCGTCACGCTGGCGCAGATCCCGCTGACCACCAACGGCAAGGTGAACCGCCGGGCGCTGCCCGCGCCGGAGCAGGCGGCGAGCGTCGTGGGCGAGCACCACGTCGCGCCGCGCACCGAGCTGGAGTCCGCGCTGGCCGCGATCTGGTCCGAGGTCCTGGGCCTGACCGCGGTGGGTGTCGAGGACAGCTTCTTCGACCTCGGCGGCGACTCCATCCGCGCCGTCCGCCTGGTCGGCGCGATGCGCGAGGCCGGTCACGACGTGACCATCCGCGACGTGTTCGAGCAGCGGACGATCGCCGCCCTCGCCGCGGCGCTGCCCGGCGGCGACGGCCGGTCGCTGGTGACCGCCGTCGAACCGTTCGCGCTGATCGACGACACGGACCGCGCGGCCCTCCCGACCGACGTCGTCGACGCCTACCCGCTCTCCCAGATCCAGACCGGCATGCTGGTCGAGCTGATGGCGAGCAAGGGCGGCACGGCCTACCACCACATCAACTCCTTCCGGATCCCGGACCTCCTGCCGTTCACCGAAGCGGCGCTGCGGCAGGCCCTGGAACTGCTGGCGGACCGCCACGAGCTGCTGCGCACCTCGGTGCACCTGACCGGGTTCGGCCGGCCGCTCCAGCTGGTGCACGCCGCCGCCGAGGTCCCGCTCACCGTGCACGACCTGCGCGGCCTGACCGAGGCCGAGCGGGCCGAGCGGGCGCGCGGCTACGTGGCCGAGGAGCGGGCCCGCGGGTTCGAGCTGACGGCCGCGCCGCTGCTGCGGATCGCCGTGCACATCGAGTCGGACGAGGCCTGGCGGGTCACCGCGAGCCACATCCACGCCGTCACCGACGGCTGGACGCTCAACTCGCTGCTGATGGAGCTGCTCGACACCTACCGGACGCTGCGCGACGGCGGGCGCCCGGCCGCCCACCAGGCCCCCGCGGTCCGGTACGCGGACTACGTCGCCGCCGAGCTGGCCGCGCTGTCCGACCCGGCCGACCAGGTCTTCTGGCAGGACGTCGTCGACCGGCACAGCCCGCTGGAGCTGCCCGCCACCTGGCGGGACGTGAGCGCCGGGTCGCTGCTGCTCGACGTCGAGTACGCGGACCTGGAGGAGCGGCTGCGGGCCCTGGCCGCCGGGGCGAAGACCTCGCTCAAGACGGTGCTGCTCGCCGCGCACCTCACGGTGATGGGCTCGCTGAGCACGGCCCCCGCCTTCCACACGGGCGTGGTCTACCACGGCCGTCTGGAGGCACCGGGCGCGGAGCGGGTGCTCGGCATGCACCTGAACACGCTCCCGTTCCCGGCCGTCCGGGGCGCGCGGACCTGGCGCGAGCTGGTGGCACAGGTCTTCGGCACCGAGACCGCCCTCTGGTCGCACCGCCGCTATCCGCTGCCCGCCATCCAGCGGGCGGCCGGGAACGGCCGGGCGGCGCTGAGCGTGATGTTCGAGTTCCTCGACTTCCACCAGGTCGACCGCGGCACGGTGGACGTCCGGGCCTCGCTGAACGACGGCGCCAACGAGTTCGCCCTGACCGTGATCGCCACCGGAGGCCGGATAGGGCTCAGCACCGGGGCCGGCGCGCTCGGTCAGGCGCAGCTGGCGCAGCTCGCCGCGATGTACCGGCTGGTGCTGGAGGCGATGGCGGCCGACCCCGACGGGGACGCCACCGCCGGCTACCTGCCGGCCCCCGCCGTGCCGGCGCAGGCGTCGGCGGCCGAGCCGGAGCAGCCGCTGCTGGTCGGGCTGATCTCCGAGCAGGCGGCCCGCACGCCCAGGGCGGTGGCCGTGGTCGCGGGTGGGCGCACGCTCACCTACCGCGAGGTGGACGAGTACGCCGACCGGATCGCGCACCACCTGACCGCCCTGGCGGTCGGTCCGGGCGCGGTGGTCGGGGTCGCGTTGGCCCGCGGGGCCGAGCTGGTCCCGGTGCTCCAGGGCGTGTGGCGGGCCGGGGCGGCGTACCAGCTGATCGACCCGGCCGCCGCGGCGGAGCCGGTCGACCCGCGGGTCACCTTCCTGATCACCGATCGGGCGGTCGCCGGGGACTTCACCGGCGGGGTGCTGCGGCTGGACGCCGAGGCGGCGCAGATCGCCGCCCGGCCGGCCGGGGCGCTGCCGGTCGCGGCCGCGCCCGACGGGGCGGCCTGCCTGCTGGACGGCGTGCTGGTCGACCACCGCGAGCTGGGCCTGCTGTTGGAGAAGGTCCGGGCGGAGCTCGGCGGGATCCGGCGAGGCGCCTGGCTGGCGCACGCTCCGGGGGCCGGTGCCCGGGCGGCGGTGGAGCTGCACCTGCCGCTCACCGGCGGCGCCCGGGTGGTGCTCGCGTCCGAGGCCGCGGCGGCGGACCCGGCGGCGCTGGTCGCCCTGGTGGACGCGCAGCGCGTCACCCATGTGCAGGCCACGCCGGAGGGCTGGCGGCGGCTGCTGGCGGCGGGCTTCGACAGCCACACGGTGACCGCCCTGGTGGCCGGCGGATCCGCGCCGGAGGCCGAGGACGTGCTCGACGAGCTGCGGGCACGCGCCCAGCGGGTGGCGGCCGGCGTCGGTACCGTCCGCTGACAGCGGGAACGCCCGAGGGCCCCGCGGTCATCAGCACCGCGGGGCCCTCGGGCCGGACGAACGTCAGGGGCGTTTCGCGGCGGGCCGGTCAGCGGCCTTCCAGGAAGCGCAGCACGGCGAGGACCCGGCGGTGGCCGCCGGCGTCCTCCCGGGGCAGGTCGAGCTTGGTGAGGATGCTGTTGATGTGCTTGCCGACGGCGCTGTCGCTGATCACCAGCGCGGCGGCGATAGAGGAGTTCGACTGGCCCTCGGCCATCAGCGCGAGCACCTCCCGTTCCCGCTCGGTCAGCCGGTCGAGCGGGCCGCTCTGGCGGCGCAGCAGCAGCTGGGAGACCACCTCGGGGTCGAGCGCGGTGCCGCCGGCGGCGACCTTGCGCAGCGCGTCCACGAACTCCTCGACGTGCGCGACGCGTTCCTTCAGCAGGTAGCCGATGCCGCTGGGGTTGGCGGCGACCAGTTCGGCGGCGTAGCGCTCCTCGACGTACTGGGAGAGCAGCAGCAGGGCTATGTCCGGCCAGCGGCGGCGGATCACCAGCGCGGCCCGCACGCCCTCGTCGGTGTGCGAGGGCGGCATCCGGACGTCGAGGATGGCGACGTCCGGCTGGTGTTCCTCGACGGCGACGAGCAGTTCCTCGGCGTCGCCGACGGCGGCGGCCACCTCGAAGCCCATCGTCTCCAGGACGTTGATGAGACCGGCTCGCAGGAGGACGGAGTCCTCGGCGATCACGACGCGCACGGCAGCTCCACGGTGATGGTGGTCGGGCCCCCGACGGGGCTGGTGATCTGGAAGGTGCCGTCCACCGAGCGGGCGCGACGGCTCAGGCCGGCGATGCCGGTACCCCGGTTCTGGTCGGCACCGCCGACGCCGTCGTCGGTGACGACGATGCGCAGCCGGTCGGCGACGTGGTCCACCCGGACGGCGGCGCGTGCGGCGCGGGCGTGCTTGGCGACGTTGTTGAGGGCTTCGGCGACCACGAAGTAGGCGACGGACTCGATGGCCGTCGGGGGGCGGCGGTCCACCGCGACCTCGAGGTCGACCGGCAGCGGGGCCCGGGCGGCGACGCCGGACAGTGCGGCGTCCAGGCCGCGGTCGTCCAGCACCGCCGGGTGCAGGCCGCGGACCAGGTCCTTCAGCTCGGCGATCGCCTCCAGCGCCTCCTGGTGGGCCTTGACGATGACGCCCTCGGCGTTCGGCCCGGCGTCGGTCAGGGTGGCCCGGGCCAGGCCGAGGTTCATGGCCAGGGCGACCAGCCGCTGCTGGGTGCCGTCGTGCAGGTCGCGCTCGATCCGGCGCCGTTCGGCGTCGGCGGCGGCCACCATGCCGTCGCGGCCCTCGGTCAGGTCGTCGACGCGCTCGGCGAGCCGCTCGGCGCGGCTGGGCCCGAGCAGCCAGCGGGCCAGGTAGCCGTCCGCGCCGACCAGCAGGGCCGTCACCCAGGGCAGCGCGAGGACGATCAGCAGGCCGGAGACGGTGAACACCGCGGCGCGCGATCGGGCCTGGTCGGGCAGTGCCCAGAGCCAGCCGTAGGCGGTGGTCATGGCGAAGCCGCAGAGCCAGGCGGCCAGGACGGCGAGCCCGGCGAGGCCGAGCACGGGCCCGACCAGGACGTGGTAGCCGAGCTGGCGCCAGGCGGCCTGCGAGCGGAACGAGGTGGCGACCCCGCGCCAGCTGAGCCGGATCGTGCTGTGGGCGGCGCGCGGGATCGACTCGCCGAGCAGGTAGCGGTACCGGCGGTGCTGGGCCTCGTTCAGGGCGGTGACCGAGAGCAGCAGGAAGGCGAGCGGACCGACCACGGTCAGCATCAGCTGGGTGGTCTCCAGCGGCCAGTAGAGCCAGCCGTCCGCGGGTTCGACGAACAGCAGCCAGGGCACCGCCACCAGCGAGAAGGGGGCCAGCTGGAGCGGGATGCCCAGGCAGAGGAACCCGGTGTCCCGCCAGACCCGCACCGACCACGGCGCGCGGCCGAGTGCGAGGGTGAGCAGCCGCCGCGGGGCTGTGCCGGTTGTCATGCGCCCACCGTAGTTGGCAGGCCGAAGGAGTGTCATGTCGCGCCTGTCTCGCGGAAAAGGGGAAGGTGGCACCCCTTGTCGAGAAGGAGTGCCACCTGTGCGGGGGCCCTGTGGTGATCAGGTGATCGGAATGATCTGGGGCCGGGCCAGCCGCCGGTAGTCGGCCGACCGGATCGCGACCGACCGGTCCAGCCGGGCGGCGTTGAAGTACAGCTCCGGCTCGTCGAAGAGGGCCGGGTCGGCGAGGACCTGGAGGTCCGGGTGGAAGGAGAACGGGGTGATCGTCCCGCTCACCGTCGCGCCGAGCAGTTCGGCGACGTCCTGCCCCGCGAACCGGGCCTTGCCGCCGCCGGCCACCCTGGCGACCTGCTTGAGGTCGACGCGGCGGTCGCCGGGTACCACGGCCAGCAGGTGGCGGGTCGGCTGGCCGCCCTTGGTGACGGTGACGACCATGCACTTGGCGGCGGCGGAGAGCTTGTGGCCCCGCAGTTCGCTGGCGAGCGTGGTCTGTCCCTCCGGAGGGTGGTCCATCAGCCGGTAGGCGATGTCCCCCTGGTGGAACAGGTCGAGGAGTCTTCGGTAGGTGGACGGCGGGGCGAGGTCGGCCGGGGCGGGGCGTTCCAGCAGGCCCACCGCCACGGCCTGTTCCGACGTGTCAACGAGCATTGGTCCTCCACGCTTGGTTGGCTGGGTCAGACGACGAGCCGGTCCAGCGAAGGATCGACGATGATCTTCGCGTGCCGTTCCGGCTCGCCTAGTTCCGCGATCGCACCGGTCAGCCCGTCCAGCCCGGTCACGCCGGTGATCACGGCGCCGGCGTCGATCCGGCCCTCGGCGATGTCGCGCAGGGTCTGGCGGTACTCGGTCGGGCTGCCGCCGAAGGAGCCGCGGATGTCCAGCTCCTTGCCGACGGCCACCCCGGGGTCGAAGGTGTCCGGACGCAGGCAGACCCCGACCAGCACGATCCTGGCGCCGGCCGGTGCCCCGTCCACGACCCGGGCGAGCATGCCGGGTGTGCCGACGCACTCGAAGATGACGGCGTCCTTGACGCGCACGCCCCGGTACTCGGCGGCCATCCGGTCCATCATTCCGGGGATCACCCCGAGCGAGGTCCACCGGCCGTAGGGGGACTCCACGGCCGGGTCGATCAGGATGTCCGCCCCGAGGCGCTCGGCCAGGGCCCGGCGGCGCGGCGAGAAGTCCACCGCGACGACCGGGCCCAGGCCCCTGGCCTTGAGGACCGCGACGATGCCCAGGCCCACCGGGCCCAGGCCGATCACCACGGCGACCGAGCCGGGGGCCGCCTCGGCCCGCCGGACGGCGCGGGCGGCGATCGAGAACGGCTCGGTGAGCGCGGCCGTCTTCGGGTCGAGCCCGTTGGGCACCGGCATGGTGAACGCCTCGGAGAGGATCATGTACTCACCGAAGCCGCCGGGGAAGGCCGGCGTGTAGCCGATGATCCCGCTGCCCTGCGGCCCGAAGCCGATCGGCGGTCCGCACACCACGGTGCCGGTCGGCAGGGCCCGGACGGTGCCCGGGCCGTAGTCGACGATCTCGGCGGCGAACTCGTGGCCGAGCACCAGCCCCTCGCGGATGTCGTGGGTGGACCCACCGGTACGGCGCATGACGTCGCCGAACGCCTCGGGGTCGTCGAGGGCGTGCAGGTCCGAACCGCAGATCCCGCAGGCCAGGGTGCGGACCAGCACCTGTCCGGCCTGCGGCACCGGGTCGGGGACCTCCTCGACGACGAGGGCGCCTCCGCGGGTGATGGCGGCACGCATGGTCGCTCTCCTCTCTGCCGGCTCGGGGTCAGGCCTGCTCGGCGAGCTTCTCCGCGAGCAGGCCGGCGAGGGCGTCGACGGTGGGGTAGTCCCAGGCCAGCGTGGGCTCCAGCTCGATGCCGAACTCGTCCTCCGCGTCGCCGCACAGGGCCAGTGCGTAGACCGACTCCAGGCCGTACTCGACCAGCTTGACGTCCGGCTCGATCTGCTCGACCGGGATCTCCAGGTAGAAGGCCACCCGGTCGGTGAGCCAGCCGCGCAGCTCGGTCAGGTCCTGGGTGGGCTCGATGGACGTGGTCATGGTGGTAACTCCTCGGGAAGGTGGGAAATCGTGGGAAGGGGATGCCGACGGGATGTCGGGTCAGTCCAGTGCGGCGGCGAACTCGGCCAGCGCGGCCGTGACTTCGGCCGGCCGCTCCTGCTGGGTCCAGTGGCCGCAGCCGGGCAGCAGCACGCTGCGGTGCAGCCGGGGTGCCCAGCGCCGCAGGTCCTCCTCCAGCCGGTCGGGGTCCTGGCCGCGGATGACGAAGTCGTCCGTGCCGGCCAGGTAGAGCGCCGGGACCTGGATCGCGGCCTTGTTGAGCGGGGCCGTGAGCTCCCAGTTGCGCTGGAGGTTGCGGTACCAGTTCAGGCCGCCGGTGAAGCCGGTGGTGGCGAGCGCGTCGGCGTAGACGGCGAGGTCCTGCTCGGTCAGCCAGTCGGGCAGCCGGTCGGGCTCCGGGTACAGGTCGAGGAACCCGCCGCCGTCCGGGACGACCGGGTCGAACGGCGCCGCTCCGCCGCTGGTGCCGGCCAGCAGGCGGCGCAGCGCGGCGGGCACGTCGCGGGTCAGTTCCCGCTCGGCGGGGCCGGGCTCCTGGAAGTACAGCATGTAGAAGCGCTCGCCCATGGCGCGTCGCATCGCGGGCAGCGGCGGCAGGCCGGGCCGGGGCCGGTAGGGGATGCTCATCCCCGCCACGCCGCGGACCAGGTCCGGGCGCATCAGCGCGGTGTGCCAGGCGACCTGGGAGCCCCAGTCGTGTCCGGCCACCACCGCCCGGTCGGCGCCGAGCGCGCCGATCAGTGCGACGACGTCGCCGACCAGGTGGTGGATGGTGTACTGGTCCGCCTCGGCGGGGCATTCGCTGAGCCCGTAGCCGCGCATGTCGGGGGCCACCACCCGGTAGCCGGCCTCGGCCAGTCCGGTGAGCTGGTGGCGCCAGGAGTACCAGAGTTCGGGAAAGCCGTGCACCAGGACGATCAGCGGCCCCTCGCCGGCCTCGGCGACGTGCATCCGCCGGCCGGCCACCCGCAGGGTCCGGTGCACGATCTCAGCCAACGCGCCGCCCTCCCCGGCCGGTGGCGATGCCGAACATCCGGTCCATCGCGGCCGTGTCCACCAGGCTCAGTCGCGCGATGGCGGCGTCCGGGTCGGCCAGGGCCGCGTCGACGGCCCGGACGAAGTAGCCGGCGAAGCGCTCGATGGTGGCCTCGTCGAACAGGTCGGCGTCGTAGCGGAAGTCGACGGCCAGCGAGTCGACGCTCTGCCGCACGTTCACCGCGAGGTCCACCTGCCCTTCCGCCTGCGGGAGTTCGAAGGGTGCGATGCGCAGCCCGGCGAACTCGGCCGGCGCGCCGTCGGCGGCGTCCAGGAGCAGCCGCAGCAGCGGATCGGGGCTGGCGGTGCCGATCAGGTTGAGGGTGATCCGGCAGAGCGCCGAGCCGGCGCCGACCCGCGGCCGGTTGACCGTCCGGGTGAGCAGCTCGAACGGGTAGCCGACCCGGCCGAGGCCGGCCTTCACCTGACCGTCGGCGGCCCGGGCCGCGTCGCGGAAGCTCGCCCCGGGCGCCAGGTCGGCCCGGAACAGCAGGGTGTTGATGAAGTTCCCGACCACCTCGCGGGTCGCCGGGCTCAGCCGGGTGGTGGTCGGCGCACCGACCAGGAACGCGTTCTGCCGGGTGTAGCGGTGCAGCAGCCCCTGGAGGATCCCGAGCAGCAGGGAGAACAGCGAGACGCCGTCGGCCAGCGCGAGTTCGCGCAGCCCGGCCACCCGCGGGCCGCTCAGGTCCAGGTGGTGGGTCCTGCCGGTGTAGCTCGAACTGGTGGGCCGGGGGCGGTCGGTGGGAATCTCGGCCGGGGCCGCTCCCTCGCAGAAACCGTGCCAGTACTGCTCCATCCGGGCGCCGCGCGGCGAGCCGAGCAGCTCCCGCTCCCGGGCCGCGTAGGCGTCGTAGCCCGCCGGGAGGGGTGCGAGGTCGGGCTCCTGGCCGTCCACCACCCGCCGGTAGCTCTGCAGCAGGTCGCGCAGGATCAGCCAGTTGGAGGTGGCGTCGGTGCCGATGTGGTGGCCGGCCATCAGCAGGACGGCGTCCTCGGCGCCGCGGCGCAGCAGGACGAAGCGGAACGCGCCGTCGCGCTCCAGCCGGAACGGCTCGCGCAGGGCGTCGCGGACGGCGGTGGCGAGTTGCTCGTCGCCCAGGCCCGGCAGCTCGCGCACCTCCAGGCCCAGCGGGTGCCGGTCGGTGACGGTTCGGGCGCCCCGGCCGTCGTGCTCGGCGAAGAGCGAGCGGAGCATGTCGTGGCGCTCGGCGGTGGCCTCGACCGCCCGCCGCAGGGCGGGCGGATCGACCGCGGAGCGGACGGTGAGGGCCACGCCGGTGTTGTAGACCGCGGCGTCCGGTGCCAGCTGGTAGAGGAACCAGAGCGCCTGTTGCGCGTGGGAGAGGGGGTGCGGGCTGGGCATCGTCGTCCTTCGTTCCGGTGGGGTGGGCGGGTCAGTGACCGAGGAACCGCGGGGGTTCTCCGGCCAGGTGTGCCCGCAGGCCCTCCCGCTGGTCGGCGGTGGCGAACAGGGCGGCGAACCGGTGCCGTTCGAGGTCCAGGCCCTCGGCCAGCGGGCGGTCGAGGGCCTCGTCGACGGCCTGCTTGGCGGCCGCCAGCGCGGCCGTCGGCCCCTCGGTGAACCGCTCGGCCAGCCGCTGGGCGCACGCGTGCACCTCGGCGTCCGGGACCACCTCGTCGACCAGGCCGATCCGCAGCGCCTCGGCCGCGTCCAGCTGCCGCCCGGTCATGATCAGGTGTTTGGCCCGTGCCGGGCCCACCAGTCGGGGCAGCCGCTGGGTGCCGCCGGTGCCGGGGATGATCCCCAAGCCGATCTCCGGCAGGCCGAGCACGGCCCCGGCCCCGGCCACCCGGAAGTCCGCGCAGAGCGCGAGTTCGAGCCCGCCGCCCAGGGCGAACCCCGCGATCGCGGCCACCACCGGCTTGGGGATCGCGGCGATCGCGGCGAACCCGGTGTGCAGCCGGGCGGTGTACGCGTCCACCTCGGCGGGGGTGCAGCCGGCCATCGCCGCGATGTCCGCGCCGGAGCCGAAGATCCGCCGGCCGCCGGTGAGGATCACGGCCCGGACGGCCCGGTCCGAGCCGACCCGCTCGGCGGCCTCGGCCAGCTCCGCGGGCAGCACCGGATCGGCGCCGCTGATGGTCGGGCGCAGCAGCCGGATGGTCGCCACCGGCCCGGCCGCCTCGACCCGTACGAACTTTCCCATGCTCTCTTCCTGTCACTGGGCGGATCCGGCGGGGAGCCGGCGGGGCCCGCCGCTCCCGGGCGGGTCACTCAGGCGAGGTGGCGGCCGATGAGGTCGAATCCGGCGCCGTCCTCGTAGCGGCCCATCAGCTCGGCGAAGACCGCCGGGCGGACGGCCTCCGCCCCGGGCACCGGCGGGCAGCCGAGTCGGGCGGTGAGCCGGGCCAGGGCCGCGATGACCCAGTCGGGCCGGTGCACGTACCCGTTCGGGTGGTCCGGGTTGTTCAGCCACACGCCCAGGCAGCAGGCGGCGGCGAGCAGCACCGCGTAGCGGTGGGTGAGTTCGAAGCTGACCGGTCCGGCCAGCGGTGTGCGGTCCCGGGGGGCGAGCTCCTGGCAGGCCTGCTTGAGCGCGGTCAGCTCGTCCACCAGCTGGGCGGCGAGCCGGCCCAGCACGGGTTCGTCGCGCACCCGGGCGGCCGCGTCCACCAGGCTGGCCAGCAGCGGGTCGTGGCGCCCGGCGGTGGTGCTCAGCCGGTCGAAGTCCAGCTCGGGCAGGTCCCCGGCCAGGTGGAAGACGGCGGCCGGGGCCGGTTCGCCGACCAGCCAGGCGGCGCGGGCCAGCCGGGGCAGCTGCGGGATGACGGTGGCCTGGCAGACCGTGCCGCCGGCGTGCACCAGCGAGGCGACCGGCAGGTCCCGGGCGTGCTTCTGGAACACGGCGTGCGGCCCCTCGCGCAGGAACGAGCGGGCGCCCAGCACCAGGCCCAGGGCGTCGACGGTGTCCTTGAAGAGCAGCGGCACCAGGTACTTGACGGCCGCCGCGTAGACGCTGGTCTGGCCGGGCATCAGGTGCAGGGCCCGGCAGACCGTGGTGGCGAAGGCGTCGGCCGCCTGGATGTCCAGGAAGGCGTCGGTGAGCACCGAGCGGGCGTGCGGCAGGTCGGCCACCGTGCGGCGGTACAGGTGCCGGCCCACCGCGAAGCCGGTGACCGTGCGCAGCTGCTGGTCCACCGCGCCGAGCGCGGCGGCGGGCAGCACCGCCCGGGTGACCTGGAAGGAGCGCAGAATGGTCTCCATGGCGGCGCCGACCTCGCCGGCCACCGCGGTCACCGGCACCGGGCAGTCGTCGAACTCCAGCCCGCCCAGGTACATCGCGCGCACGCCGACGGTGCGGTAGCGCGGCAGGAAGCGCAGCCGGTCGCGCGGCACCGTGGCCATGTCGACCAGCACCATCGAGTGGCTGCGGCTGCCGGGCTCCGGGCTGGTGCGGGCCAGCACGGTGACGGCCTCGGCGCGGGCCAGGTTGTTGATGATCTCCTTGCGGCCGTTGAGCACCAGCCGGTCCTGCCGCACGGTGCCGCGGAACGCGGTGTTCGTGACGTCGTTGCCGGTGGACATGTCGGTGTAGGCGGCGGCGATCCGGCCGTTGCCGCGCAGGATGTCGGCGAGCCAGCGCTGCTGCTGCTCGCCGCCCTGCGCCCACACGTTGACCGCGCCGACCAGGTTGCTGGCGCCGTGGCCGAGGCCGAGTGCGGCGTCCCGGCGGAACAGCGGGCGCAGCACCCGGGCCAGCCGGTCGGCCCGGTCGAGCCGGCCGCCGAGCCGGGACGGCACGAACTCGGCGCCCAGCCCGTAGGCGTCCAGGACCCGCTCGCCGGCCGAGAGCAGGTCGCCGCGTTCGTCGGCGGCCACGAAGGCGGCGAAGCCCAGCGGGTTGTCCTGGTAGTCGGGGTCGCCGAAGAGGACCTCCAGCGGCGCCGGGTTGCCGAGGTCGGCGTAGCACTCGGGGGTGGTGGCGGTGGTCATCGGCTGTCCTTCACCAGGGGGTAGTGCAGCAGGGACGGGAGGACGCCGGTGCGCTGCTGCTCCTCCAGGAAGGGCACCAGCCGCTCCAGCAGGTCGTCACCGGCCACCGGCCGCTGCGGGCCGTGGCCGAGCCGGGTCAGCACCCGGGCCAGCGCCGCCTCCAGCCACAGCCCGCCGGCCCACGGGCCCCGGCCGTGCTCGGGCGCCTCGTGGTTGTGCAGCCAGAGCTGGACGGCGGCCGCGGCCGCGTACAGCAGGGCGTACCGCTCGGCCAGGTCGAAGGCCGTGCGGGACGCCTCGACCGGGGTCGGCCGGTGGGCGGCCAGTTCGACCGCCAGGCCGTCGACCGCGGCCAGCACCGCCTCGGCCCGCCGGCCGAGCGAGGCCGGGACGGTGCCCTGCGCGGCCAGTCGGCCGAGTTCGGCCACCGCGTCGGGCAGCGCCTGAAGCACGCTGGAGCCGCCGCGCGGCAGGAGGCTGAGCCGCTCGCGGGCGAACGGCGGCAGCGGCGCGCCCAGGTCGGTGGCCGCGGCCAGCCCGGCCGCGTCCACCGTCCGCTTGCGCAACTGGCGGGCCAGCAGCGGGAAGTGGTTGATCAGCGCGTGCAGGTTGACGAGCGAGTTGCCGTCGAAGATGGAGACGATCCGGTGGTCGCGCTGGACCTTCTGGAAGCGGCCGTGCTGGTAGGTCTCGCCGACCAGCAGCGAGCGCGAGCCGAGTACGGTGCCGAGCCGGTCGATCACCTGGTCGACGAGGGTCGGCACCAGGTACTTGGTGACGGCCGAGGAGACGGCCAGCTCTCCGGTCAGCGCGTGGATGCTCCGGGCGGCCACCAGGGTGAGCGCCTCGGCGAGCAGCACGTCCGCGTACGACTGCGCCAGCAGACGCCGGGTCTGCGGGAGTTCGGCCAGCAGCCGGCCGTAGGCCTGCCGCCCCAGCACGTAGCCGGTGGCCAGCGTGAGCGCGTTGTCCGCGGCGCCGAGCGACAGCGCGGCGCACATGGTCCGGGTCAGCTGGAGGCTCTTGAGGACGATCTCGGCGCCCTCGCCCTCGCCACCGACCAGTGCGTCGGCCGGCACCCGGGCGTCGGTGAAGGCCACCCCGCTGATGTCGGCGCCGCGGATGCCGTGCAGCTTCACGGCCGGCAGCGGCCGGTACCCGGGCTGCGCGACGCCGGCCTTGTCGATCAGCAACAGGCTGAAGCCGCGGGCGTCGCCGGCGTCACCGGTGCGGGCCAGCAGGCAGACCAGGCGGCCGCGGTTGGCGTTGTTGATGAGCCACTTCTCGCCGCTCACCCGGTAGCCGTCCCCGGTCGGTACGGCGACGACCTCGCCGGCCAGCAGGTCGCTGCCGTGGTCGCGCTCGGTCAGGCCCCAGGAGACCACCGTCCCGTCGAGCACCCGGGCGGCCAGCTCCTCGGCCTGCTCCCGGGTGCCGCCGACCCAGACCGACACCGCGCCGAGGAAGGTCTTGCCGTGCGCGATGGCGACCGTGAGGTCACGGCGGGCGACCGCGCGCATCAGCTGCAGCACCTGCTCGTAGCTCTGCAGCGCGCCGCCGTACTCGGCCGGGACGTAGTGCCGGGGCAGGCCCAGCAGGTCCAGCTCGCGGCAGATCTCGACCGGGAACTCCTCCCGGTCGTCCAGGGCGCCGCAGCGGGCGTAGGAGAACAGCCGTCCGGCGTCCTCCGGGTCGCCGAGGCCGCGGTCCAGCACCTCGGCGATCTGGTGGGCGGAGTGGGTCATCGGGCACCGGCCGCGGTGCGGTAGCGGGCGGCGGTGGCCGGGTCGAGGTCCTCGACCACGGGCTCCAGCGCGCCGGTCATGAAGAGTTCGCGCATCAGCGAGCGCTGCACCTTGCCGCTGGTGGTCTTACGGACCTGGCCGGGCCGCAGCAGCACCAGGTTGGGGATCCGCACGCCGACCCGCTCGGCGAGCCGGCCGCGCAGCTGCCGGGCGAACTCGGCCAGCTCCTCGGGGGAGCCGGGACGGCGCCGGACCTCGTGCATCGCCACGATCTGCTCGCTGGCTCCCGGCACCGCGCAGACGCTGCCGCTGAGCCCGTTGAACGCCTCGTCCAGCGAGGCGAGTTCGCGCTCGATGTCGTGCGGGTAGAGGTTGCGCCCGTTGATGATCAGGACCTCCTTGATCCGCCCGGTGACGTACAGCCGGCCCTCGTGCAGGGCGCCCGTGTCACCGGTGCGCAGGAAGCCCGCCGCGCCCTCCGCGGTGACGGCGCGGAAGGTCCGCTCGGTCTCCTCGGGGTTGCGCCAGTAGCCCGCGGCCACGCTGTCGCCGCGGACCCAGATCTCGCCGATCCCGCCGTCCGGGAGGGTCACGCCGGTGGCCGGCTCGACGATCCGCACCTCCAGGTCGTGGACGGACCCGCTGCTCACCAGCAGCGGGGCGTCGGCGCCCGGGTCGACCGGCCGCAGCTCGTTGGCGGCCAGTGCGGCGGCGTCGACGGCGGTCAGGGCCGGCGTCTCGCCGCGTGACGTGCCGGAGACCAGCAGGGTGGTCTCGGCCATGCCGTAGCAGGGGTTGAACTGGTCGAGCCGGAAGCCCGCCGGGGCGAACCGCTCGACGAACCGCCGCAGGGTGGCGGCGCTGACCGGCTCCGCGCCGTTGCCCGCGCTGACCAGGCTGCTCAGGTCCAGTCCGGCCACCTGGGCGTCGGTCACCCGGCGGGCGCACAGGTCGTAGGCGAAGTTCGGGGCGACCGTGTGGGTGGCCCGCCGGCTGCTGATCAGCTCCAGCCACACGTGCGGGCGGCGCAGGAAGGCCATCGGCGCGAGCTGGTAGCCGAGGGCGCCGACGTACAGCGGCGCGATCAGGGCGCCGATCAGGCCCATGTCGTGGTGCTGCGGCAGCCAGCAGGCTCCGCGGCTGTCAGGCTCCAGCTTGAAGGCCCGCGTGATCAGGCCGATGTTGTGGCGCAGCGAGCGCTGGGTGACCATCACGCCCTTGGGCGCGCTGGTCGAGCCCGAGGTGTACTGGATGAACACCAGGTCGTCGTCGGCGGTCGGCGGCACCTGCCAGTCGGGGGCGGGCGCCAGTTCCAGCAGGTCGGTGGCCACGCAGGGCAGCTGCGTGACGCCGGCCTGCTCCAGCATCTCGACGGCGGTCCCGTGGTTGGCCGAGTCCGTCAGCACCAGGCGGATGTCGGCGTCCCGCACGATGCCGTCCGAGCGGGAGCTGTGGCCGCGCTGGGTGCTCGGCTGGGGCGCCGGGACGGCCACCACACCCGCGTACAGGCAGCCCGCCAGCACGGTCACGAACTCGGGGCCGGCGCCGTACAGCAGCATCACACGGTCGCCGACGGCGCACCGCCCGCGCAGCCAGGAGGCGACCGAGCGGGCCGCACGGTCGAGGTCCCCGAAGCTCAGCGACTGCTCCGACCAGCCGGCGGAGGCGGTCTCGACGAAGACCAGGGCGGGGCGGTCGGGGGTTTCGCGGCCGTGCCGCTCCAGTCGGGTCACCAGGTGATCGGCCATCAGGACGGCCTCCTCTCGGTCGGGGGTGGACGGTGGCGTGGGGGGCCGGTGGCGCCGGCGGGACGGGGGTGGTGCGGGGGTCAGGAGCGGCCCGCGCCGAGCACCTGGCGCAGCCGCAGGTCGGACTGCAGGTGGCCGGCGATGTGGGCGAGCAGCGGCTTCCCCTGGGTCTGCAGGTAGAAGTGGTCGCCGGGGAAGATCCGCAGTTCGAAGCCGGCGCTGGTGGTGTCGGACCAGGCGGCGACGTTCTCGGGCTCGCACTCGGCGTCCTCGGCCCCCACGTAGGCGACGACCGGCACCCGGTGGCGGCCGGCGGCCGGGTCGGGCCGGTAGGCGGCCGACAGCCGGAAGTCGGCCCGGATGCTGGGGAGCACCAGCTCCAGCAGGGCCGGGTCCATGTCGGCCAGCCCGTTGTGGCCGAGCTGGCGCAGCTCGGCGAGGAAGTCGGCGTCGTCCGCCGCCGCCGAGTCCTCGCGCCGGCGGCGGTGCGGGACCTCGGAACCCGAGACGAACAGCCGCACCGGCCGCACGCCGTGCTCGGCGACGAGCCGCAGGGTCACCTCGTGCGCGACCACCGAACCCATGCTGTGGCCGAACAGGGCCAGCGGCACGCCGTCGGCGGCCAGCCCGGCCAGGGTCGCGGCGATCTCGTCCGCCATCGCGTGGACGGAGGTCGCGAAGGGGTCGCCGAGGCGGTCCTGCCGGCCCGGGTAGCAGGCTGACAGCACCTCGATGTCATCGGGCAGCTCACGGGCCCAGGACCAGTAGGCGGTGGGCGCTCCGCCGGCGTGCGGGAAGCAGACCAGCCGCAGGCGCGGGGCCGGAGTCGTGTGGTAGGTACGGAACCACAGCGCCACGGAGTCGGTCATGAGCGTCCTTCGGAGGAGGGGTGCGGCCATGGAGATGCCGATCTATCAGCACCGCCACCGTGCCGCGCGCTCCTATACCGCGCCCATATCGGGCGGACGGCCGCGCCGTTCCCGGCCCGCCTCCGCCCGCCCCGCTACAGCAGTGCGTAGAGGGCCGAGGCGTCGTCGTGCGCCTTGCCGCGCGGCCAGCGCTCGCAGGCCGCGTCCGACCGCTCGACCGCCCGCACCTGGGCGATCAGCTCGCCCGGCCCCGACTCGGCGAGCAGCCGCAGGGCGTCCGCCCAGCTGCCCAGCCCGAACCGCTCGGTGTAGCGCGAGGCGCCGTCGCTCAGCGCGGCCACCGCGTGCAGCCGCTCCAGCTCGACGAAGCCGGTCTCGGCGTGCTGGGCGGCCTTGGGGCTGGCGGCGGCGATCCACGGGCCGCCGCCCGAGTTCCGGACGGCCCGGACGGCCAGCGCGTACTCCAGGTGCAGCGCGGCCCGCTCGGTCGAGCCGGGCACGGTCGACCAGACCTGCCGGCGCAGCTCCTCACCGCCGGGGAAGCGCTGGTTGTCCCCGATCACCCTGGGCGGGCCGTCCTTGTACTGGAGCACCAGCAGCGAGTCCCCGAGCACCAGGTACTCCAGTGCGGCGCCGTGCCGCCGGGCGGCGACCACCATGGCGGCGGGCGTGTTGGGGTGGGCGAGGTCGCAGCGGCCGCCGTGCAGCGCGGCCGTCTCCACGATGGCGTCGGCCAGGCACTCGGCGATCGAGCGGTCCGCCCGGTCGGTGAGCCGGGCCAGCAGGTGCACCCCCAACCGCCGTACGTACCACGGGGTGCCGTGGCGGCACCCGGATTCCAGGCCGGTCGGTGAGCTCGCCCCGTCGAGCAGGACGAGCGCCTCCGGCGAGGCCGCCGCGAAGTCCTCGCTCGCGCGGTCCGGCCGCCGTGCTTCCCCTGCCAGCTGTACCTGCATCCCGACAGTGTGGACGGCGGGTGGGGCGTGCGCCCAGACCCGTGCACGCCGCGTGTCCGGGCTCGGCCGGGGCTGTCCGGTGGCAGTGGGGGCAATTCACCCATACCGTCGGATATCGACTGGACAATTCGGCCAATCAGGGCCGGTCAGGTTTGCGAGCTCCTTCGAGGGGCCGACCGGCACGGGACTGACGAGGACGAGGAGCGACGGATGTTCTGGGAGTTCATCGTGCTGGTGGTCGCCTCGATCGGCTTTCCGATCGCAGCACTGCTGTTCCTGATCGGCGGTCCCCGTTTCCCCGACGAGCAGCGCGACCGGCACTGACGACCGACCGACCGGGAGCCGCACGGCGCCCGGCCGGACCGGGGCCGCTCACCCGGCGGATCCGCCCAGGGCCCGCTCCAGCGGGGCCGCCCGGGCGAGCAGCACCTCGTCGGCGCCGGCCGCGCCGACCACCTGGAGACCGAACGGCAGACCGTCCACGCTCACCCCGGCGGGCAGGCTGAGCGCCGGCAGCCCGGCGTAGCTCCACGGGAGGGACATCACCGCGTCACCGGTGCCGCCCAGCCCGAGCGGGGCCGGCCCGGTGGCGGAGGGCGCCACCAGCAGGTCCACCCCGGCGGCCGCCCAGGCGTCGGCCAGCCGGGCACGGGCGTGCTCGCGGGCGCGCAGCGCCGTCTCGTAGTCCTCCGGCCGGACGGACTGGCCGTGCCGGATACCGGCCGCGGTCTCCGGCCGGTAGAGGTTGCCGAACCGGGTGAACCAGTCGGCGTGGCTGCGCGCCTGCTCGAAGCGGTTGATCGTCCGGACCTGCCGCACCAGCCACTCGAAGTCGGGCAGCAGGTCGACCTCGCACACCGTCACCCCCGCCGCGGCGAGCCGGTCCAGCTGCTCCCGGAAGGCCGCCCGCGCCGCCGGCCCGGCCTGCTCCAGGTACGGCCCGGCGGGCACCCCGAGAACGGGCGGCGCGCCGTCCCGCCAGTCGTCCCGCCAGTCGTCGCAGAGCAGCGGCGCCGCCAGCGCCGCACCGGCGAGGTCCGAGGTGAACAGGCCCAGGGTGTCGAAGCTCGGCGCGTTCGGCAGCACCCCGTCCGTCGGGATCCGCCCGTACGTCGGCCGGAAGCCCACCACCCCGCAGTAGGCGGCCGGTCGGATCACCGAACCGACCGTCTGGGTGCCGATCGCCAGCGACACCAGCCCGGCCGCGACCGCCGCCGCCGAACCGCTGCTGGAGCCGCCCGGGGTGTGCCCGGGGTGGTGCGGGTTCCGGGTCGGGCCCGGGGCGGCGCCGGCGAACTCGGCGGTGACCGTCTTGCCCGCCACCAGCGCGCCCGCGGCCCGCAGCCGGTCCACCACGGCGGCCTGCGGCCCGGCCAGCACGCCCGGCGGCAGCGCCGATCCGGCGTGGGTGGGCAGGCCGTCGACGTGCACGATGTCCTTGATCCCGACCGCCACCCCGTACAGTGCCGGTGCCGCGCCCGGATCGGGGTACCGCGCGACCAGCGCGCGGGCCTCGGCCCGCAGCCGCTCCGGGCGCCCGGGTTCGGGCACGAACGTGTGGAGCAGCGGGTCGAGCCGCTCGATCCGGCCGCAGAGCCGGTCGGCGTGGGCGGCCGGGCCGGGGTGCCCGGCCCGCAGCTGCGCGACCTCGTCGGCCAGCGACCGTGGGCGGACCAGGGCTTTCTCCATGCCGACCAGGCTAGGACGTCCGGGCTACGGGTGCTCAGTCGCCAGGTACGGCGTCTCGCGCAGGTAGTACGCGCCGCAGGTGTGGCAGCAGAGTTCGGGCGTCCTGCCCCAGTCCACCGGATCCCGCAGCTGCGCTTCCCCGTCCAGCTCCCGGCCGCACATGGCGACGGCCTCCGAGCCGCGGACCATGTGCCAGAGCCTCACCCCGGCGGACGGACCGCCGTCACCGTACTCGGCGCGCATCTGGTGCATCATTCCCCCATCGTCCGGCGGCCGTCGGGCACCGGCAACCGGGGCCGGACTCCGCGCCGGAACGGCGCCCGTCCCGCCAGTCCCGCCCGTCTCGCCCTCCCCGCCCTCGCTCAGACCAGGCTGCCGTGCAGCCGCAGCCGGGCGATGCCGCCGTCCGGGAAGACGTCGAGCCGGACATGGGTGGCCGGCCGGGGCGCGTCGAGCACCAGCCGGTGGACGGCGTCGGGCTGGAGGCGGGTGCGGGGCACCAGCTCGAACCACTCCTGCGGGTCGGCGGCCTGCTCGTCCCGCCCGTGGAGGGCGGCCCAGCCGGCCGCGTTGCCGACGTAGTAGCCGGTGTCGATCTCCACCGCGCGGATCGCGCCGCGCCCGGCGAGCCGCAGCAGGACCCAGTCGTGGCCGTCGTCCCGGCGCCGGCGGTTCTCCCAGCCGTCGCCCATCGCCCGGGACCTGCCGGGCAGGGCGAGGTTGGCCGGGGACGAGAAGAAGCGGTCCGAGGCGTCCTCGACCGCGCCGCCGTGCTCGATCGCGGCCAGGTCGAAGGTGCCGAGGGCGGCCAGCCAGGCGGTGTCCGGCCGGGCCTCGCCGTGCACCCGCAGCCGGGCGATGCCGCCGTCGGGGTACTGGCTGAGCCGCAGGTGGGTGAACCGGCGGCCGCCCTCGACGGTGAAGCCGTTGGCGGCGTGGCCGCGCACCGGCGAGCGGGGGACCAGCGGGTGCCAGACGGTGGAGTCGGCGAGCAGTTCCTCCGGGCCGGGGGTGCCGGGGAGTTCGGCGCCCTCCAGAGCGATCTGCTGGGGGTAGTTGCCCCGGAAGTGCGCGGTGTCGACGATCACGCCGTGCACGACTCCCGGTACGCCCAGGCGGATCAGTGCCCAGTCGTGGTCCTCGGCGGTCGGGTGCGGGCGGACGGCGGCGGCGCCCCGGCGGCGGCGGGTCTCCCAACCGTCCATGATCTGGCCCTTGTTGCCGAAGGTGTGCGGGCGGAACTCGGCGGGCTCGGGCAGCAGCAGGTTCTCCCGCTCGGCGAACAGCTCGTCGTTGGCGGCGATCACGGCGCCACCGAGCCGGCGGTCGGCCAGGTCGGTCAGCGTGGTGAAGGCGAAGGTGCCGGAGCGGTAGTCGGCGTACGGGTTGCCGCCCGCGTAGGGCAGCGTGTCGGCGTCGGGCAGGGTCCGGGGAGTGGTGTCGGTGGCCATGCGTCCACCATGGCCCCGGGAACTGATCAGGTCCATCACAAAGAACTGAGCAAACCGTTCACTACGACTGAACGGTTGCCGCCACCTCGGCCAACGCCGCCAGCACCCGGCGCAGCGGCGGCGTCCCCTCCGTCCCCGTGCGCACCGCGGCCACCACCCGGCGGGTCGGCAGGTCGGCGGGCAGCGCCCGGACCACCGCCCCGCCGCCGCGCCCCGCCGAGGCCAGCCGGGGCACCAGCGCCACCCCGAGGCCGGCCGCCACCATCGCCAGGATCGCGGACCAGTCCGCCGCGGTGTGCGCCCGCTCGGGCACGAACCCGGCGTCCGCGCACGCCGCCAGCGTGATCTCCCGCCAGGGGCCGGCCGCGCCGTAGATCCACGGCTCGTCGGCGAGGTCCGCGAGCCGCAGGCCCGGGGCGTCCGCCCACGGGTGCCCGGGCGGCAGCGCCACGTCCAGCGGGTCGCTGAGCAGTACCGACTCGACGAACCGGGGATCGCCGCCGGCCGGCCGCACCGCGAGCGAGAGCGCCAGGTCGACGTCCCCCGCCGCCAGCAGCCCGTACGCCCCGGCCGCCTCCGCCTCCACCACCCGCACCGCCAACCGCGGCGCGTCCTCGCGCAGTCGGGCGATGGCCGGCACGAGCAGCCCGCCGATCGCGGTGGCGAAGGCGCCCACCCGCACCTCGCCCGCCTCGCCGTGCAGATACCCCGCGAGCTCCGCCTCGGCCCGCTCCAACTGCCCGAACACCAGCTCCGCGTGGCGCAGCACCAGCCGCGCCGCACTGGTCAGCCGGACCCGCCGACCGTACGCCTCCAGCATCGGCGCGCCCAACTGCCTGGCCAGCGCCGACACCTGCTGGGAGACCGCGGACGGCGAGAGGCTGAGCCGCTCCGCGGCCGCCGTGACCGTCCCGCACTCGTCGACCGCCCGCAGCACCCGCAGTCGCCGCAGATCCCACTCTCCGACCGCACCCATCGCGCCAGCGTAGTCGGATTTCGGCCACCCCGGCCGGGACCCTTTGCCGGGCTCCCGATAGGGTGCGGCGGCGCGACCTCCCGGCGATCACCGCCAGGCCCCAAGTCGCCCTGTTTCGGACATCATTCACCAAAGCTGGAGCAATGATCGTGCGCTCTTCCCGCCTCCTGGCCGCCTCCACGCTGCTCGCGCTGTCCCTCGGCGCGACGGTCGGTGCGGCCACCGCCGGCGCTGTCGCCGTCTCGCCGAGCCCGACCGCGACCAGCACCCCGTCGGCCCCGTCGACCAGCACGGCCACGCCGACCACGCCGACCACCCCCGCAGCGAGCGCCCCCGCGACGGCCACCCCGTCCGCCACGGCCACTCCGACGAACCGGCCGACCGTTCCGGTGCCGACGCCGACGGCCTCCGACCGCTGCCACGGCGGCGTCTACCCAAGCAACCTCCTCAAGACGACCGGCACCGGCCTGTTCGGCACCACCCTGGTCAAGGGCGGCCCGGCGGCCGAGGTCTCGGTGGTCTTCGAGAACAAGAGCGGCGTCGACCTGCCCGTCATTCGCCACGGTCTCTACGTCACCGACGAGTTCGACATCCCGGTGGGCCCCAACTGGAGCCCCGAGTTCTTCGACGTCCAGGTGAACACCGGCTCGGGCTGGAAGGCCTTCAAGCTCACGGACCGCAACTTCTCGTTCGACGCCATCAAGCTGGCCAAGGGCGAGAAGTTCACCGTCCAGCTCCGGATAGCCGCCACGGCGAAGGCCCCGGCGGGCAAGTACGGGAGCACCATCGGCGGCGGCTCCGACGCCTTCGACAACGACAAGATCCCCACCCCCGCCAACAACAAGCCGAACGCCTGCACCCAGTTCATCGACTACTACGAGGGCGACTTCCAGGTCGCCGAGGCCGGTGCCGCAACCACCGCCAAGGCCGCACCGTCGACCTCCCCCGCCGCCGGCCCGCACCTGGCCGAGACCGGCTCCAGCTCCAACACCCTCCCGATCGCCCTCGGCGGCGCCGTCGTCCTGGCCGCCGGCGCCGGCACCCTGCTCGTGCTGCGCCGCCGCAAGGCCGGCTCGCACAGCTGACACCGGTAGCGGTAACGGAGGAAGGGGTACGGGCGAGCGCGCCCGTACCCCTTCCCCGTCTCAGCAGGCCCGCAGCAGGGCGTCGTCCCGCCACGTGAGGTTTTTGATCACCGCAAGCCCGTGACCTGCGGATTCGACCAGAAAGGTGCGCCCCCGAACGAAGGTGTTCGGGGGCACGCTCACATGTCGGGGCAGCGGGTCATGCCCAGGCCTCCTCCACCGCCTTTTCGACCTGAGCGAGCGGGATGTAGCAGTCGTCGTCGGTGTCCCAGGTCTGGAACTGCTCCAGAGCGTTCTTCTGAGAATCACCCAGAATGGTGTGAGTCACCATCCACTCCGTGCGGGAGACCTTCCGGTCCCGGTCGGCGTCCATCGCCCGGAGGGGCACGAGGACGTAGTTGGTGATGTAGTCCTTGAGCTTCGGGTTACTGCAGGCACGCACCAAAGCGTCCTTGGTGACCTTGCCGGACTTGTCGGCACCGGCAATCTCCACCAGCGCCTGCCACAGTCTGTTGGTGCCCTCGGTCAGCGGCTTCCATCCGCCGTCGCCGGGGGCGAGCCCGACTGCCGGTCCTCCTCCTCGTGGTCTTCCGCCCGCCCTCGCCTGCGGCTCAGCAGCGGTGACCGGCTCCCCGGTCCGCCGGGCAGGGCGGGAGGTTCCCTCCAGCAGCCTTGATCACATTCATGTCCGCTGTCCTGACCCCGCTGAAGTCGAGCGGTTCCTGCCGACCAGCAGTCACCAGGAGCCTCCGGGAGTTGTCCGGCAGATCTGTCGGACAACTTCCATAACTCCTCTCGTGTGCCCCAGAGTTGTTCTTCCAGCACACACTAGGAGCTCTGGATGTCAGGCCGCCGAACCCGGCCATGGGCGGACCTGCGCGGCAGCAGCCCGCAGGACAACGCCACGGCGGCGCTCATGCGCACCTGGATGGACGAGGCAGCGCTCACCGTCAGCGGCCTGCACAGCGCCCTGACCCACGGCCGTTTCTACAGCGGGCCCGTCCCGAGCCGGACCACGGTGGCCGACCGGCTGGCCGGCTGCAACCTCACTGGCGAGTTCATCGATGCGGTGGCCGCGGCCTGCTTCCCTGACGAGGCAGTCGCCACGGAGCGGGCGCGACAGGCCCGGGGGGTGCTTGACGGTTTCGGAAGGTTCTTCGCGGACCGGACGGAGACGATCCGGGCCACCGCGGTCAACCCGCTGGCTCTGGCCCAACTGCACCAACAGGTCGAGGATCTGCGGGGTCGCCCCGGAGCCGACAGCGCGAAGCTGGTCACGCAGCTGTACCAGGAGAACTCCCAACTACGTCTGAACGTCGCAGAACTGGGCAAGCGCGTGCACGCGCTCACCAAGGAGCTGAGCTGCTCGGCGAGCGAATGCGAACAGTTGCGCCGACGCCTCGCAACGACCTCCCAGGCGCTGGCGGCTGCCAGGAGCAGGGCAGGAGTGCCGACCGAACGGCCCGGGAGACAGCCGGCGCCCCCATGCCCGCAAACCCGGTCCGCAGCGGAGAGGGCCGGCGCTGGACCGAACGAGGACCTGGACGACGAACCACCCACCGCGGAGCCACCGACTGGCCCGGCCGGCGGACCACCAAGCCCCCTCCCCCCGACGACCGGGCTGTCGGGCGGTGGCGGTCCACCCGAACCGGGCGGACGCACAGCGCCGGTAGGCGGTGCCCGGTCGGTTGGTGCTGCACTGCTCACCGACCCCGCCGGTGCCCCGGAGGCGGTCGGCCCGGATCTACCGCTCGAGTTCGAGGCGTTCTACCTCTCGAACGTGGCCTACTACACCGCATACGCCAAGTCACGTCTGGGAGATGAGCGACTTACTCGACGGGCGGTCGACGAGGCATTCGGTTTCATCCTGGATCGCTGGCAGCAGCTTGTGCGGGAACCCCAGCTGGCCGCCTCGACCTGGGATGTCCTCCTGGCCAGCGTGGCGTCTCACACCCGCAGCTTCTCCGCAGACGCTGCGCTTGCCCGGGCGATGCAGAAGGCCCGGGCCCAACTCGACGCGATGCAGGACGGCCTCGGCCTGTACGCCGCCATCTCGGAACTTCCGCCACGCCAGTTCGACGTCATCGTGCTGCGTTACGTTGCCGGCCGCTCCACCACGGAGATCGGCTTGCTGATGGACATCAGCGTGCGCACCGTCGACTACCACCTGAGCAGGGCCAAGGATCGCCTCGCCAGGAGTCTCAGCCTCGACAACCGGCCCGAGGGAACGCAGCGGTGAGCCGGCCTCATACCGGCCGGACGAGGCGGCGCGATCGGGGAACGGCCCGGTCACGGGGGCCTCCACCAGGCCACGAAGCAGCGACACGAATGCGGCGGGGGCTGCAGCGAACGGCCCCCGCCGCACACCACCGTCGAGGCGGCACGCAGGAAAGCACAGCCTCCTCGACAACAAGCAGCCCACACGAGGAGAACTACTTGGACGCCAACGGTAACGCGGACGACGTTCCCCAGGCACCCCTCATCAGCATCAACGTCCAGGGGAAGGCACGGCTGAACATGGTCGCGCCGGTCTCGAACGCCTATCACGGCTCCATCAGCCGGACCAGCGTGTCGGCCGGCGATGGAAGGACCGGCGCGGTGGCGGTGCCCCCGTTCTGGCACCGGACCTCCGTGATCTGGAGCGCGGTGGCCGCACTGGCCGCGGTCGCCACAGTCGTGGTGACCTGGGCCTTGGCCAGGTGACCGCCCGGGGCTCCTGCCGGTGCCACCGGCAGGAGCCCCGGCCCCTCGGCCCTTGCCGAGCTGTCGACGGAGTGCTCCGGGTCCGGGAGCGGGGCACTCTGCGCCGGATCCGAGGGCGTGTGCCCCACGTGTGCCCCGGCAGCCTGATCCCCGCCTCGTTCTCGCCCGACCTGGGCCCCGATAGCGACCATTCGTGCAGGTCAGAGGGATACCGGCGCTACGACGCGGCCCGCAGCAGGGCATCGTCCTGCCACTTGAGGACCTTGTCGAAGCTGACGATCGCACCGCGCAGAGGATGGTTGCGGAGCTGGACGTGGTCGGTGAGGGCGTGGATCAGGAACAGGCCGCGGCCGGACTCGGCGGTGAGGTCGGGGAGTGTGTCGAGGTCGACCGGGCGGAGGGTGGGCACCGGGGCCTCGGGGCGGCGGGGCGGCAGGACGTGGGTGTCGTAGGGGCGGTCCTCGCGGCGGGGGCGGTGGGCGGTGAGGACCGGGCCGGGGACGCTGGCGCGACCGCGCCGGGCACGGCGGTGCGGGGCCGGGCGGGCCGGCGGGGCGGCGGGGCGGCGCAGCGGGAACGGTGCGGGGGCGGCCGGGACGGCCGGCGCCGGGAGGCCGGGGCCGGAGTCCGTCACCTCGATCCGCAGGAGGTCCCCGCTGATCGACGCGGTGACCTGGAAGCCGGCGTCCGCCCGCCCGCCGGCGCCGTGTTCCACCGCGTTGGCGCAGGCCTCGCTGAGGGCGACGCCGAGGTCGTCGGCGATCTGCGGGTCGACGCCCGCCGTCGCCATGGCCCCGAGCAGGATGCGCCGGGCCAGCGGCACGCTGGCCGGGTCGCGCTTGAGGTGCAGAGTCCACCAGATGTCCACGGGAGGTCCCTCCTGGCTACGGCTCCACATACAACTAGGTATCTCCGGGCGATCCGGCGGTGAACCGTGCCGGAGGTCCGCCACCGCCCGTTCGGCGGATGGACTGGGGCCGTGGTGTGTGCCGAGCGGCGCACACCGGGGGCCGCACGCGGGGCCGAACGGGGCATTCGTGGGGCTTGTCCGACAATCCGCGTCCCCGCCCGGCGGGAGCCGTCCGACCCGCCCCGGGATTTCCCACCCTGCCAACGACGGCGCGGTGGGCGATGAGATGATGGCCCGGCCATGACTGCCCTCGCCACCGCCCCGCACCCGGGCGCCCTCGCACCGGACGCGCCGGTGGGGGCCGCCGCCTGGGACCTGCGGCTTGCGCGGGCCGTCCCGTTCGCCCTGGTCTGCACGCTGGTCGCGGCCGCCGGGCACGCCCTGGCCGGCGGCGGGAACGTGGCACCGCCCGCGCTCGCGACCGGCTTCGCGGCCGTCCTGGTGCTCGCGGTGGCCTTCGGCGGGCGGGAGCGTTCGCTCGGCGCCATCGCCGGTGCGCTCGGTGCAGGCCAGCTCGGGCTGCACTGCCTGTTCCACGCCTTCGGCGGGCACGCCACCGCGGCCGGCGCGATGGCCGGGATGCACCACGGCGGCGGTTCCGGCCGGCTGACCCTGCCCCAGGTGGCCGGCCGGCTGATCTGCAACGAGGCCCGGCCCGGCACGCCGGCCGGCCTGTCCGGCGGCCCGTCCGCCGAACAGCTGGTCGCCGGCGCGGGCCTGGACCCGCAGGCGTACGCCGTCGCGCCCTGGTGGCAGGGCGGCCTGCTCGGCATGACGCCGTCGATGCTCGCGGGACACCTGGCCGCCGCCCTGGTGGCCGGCTGGTGGCTGCGGCGCGGCGAGGCGGCGCTCTGGCGGTTGGTCAGGATCACCGCCACGGCCGCCCGGGAGCACTGGGCCACTCCGCTGCGGACGGCGTTCGCGCTGGCCGCGGCAGTGCTGGGCGGTCTGCTCGGCACGCCCGGCGGGCCCGCCCGCCGGTCCGGCGCACGCGCCGGGGACAGCCGGCCGCCGGCGCGCACCGCGCTGCGGCACAGCGTGGTGCGGCGCGGCCCACCGTTCGGGGCCCTCGCGTACTGACCCGCCGTCGACGGCGTGCCCGCCAGGGCCGCCGGACCGGGCTCCGGGCGTACGCAGCAGCCGAGCCGTCTCCGCCGCGTCCCGCGGCCGGCTCCCCCACTCGTCCCCACGCCGCGCGGCCCCGCCGAGGCACGGATCACCGTGTCCGGGAGCGGTCCTGCCGCCGAGCCTCCGAACGGAGACCCGAATCATGCGTTCCCTTCCCGCCCGCCGTATCGGCGCCGTCGCCCTCACCGCCGCCACGTCCGTCGTGGTGCTGGCCGGCCCGGCCTTCGCGCACGTGACCGTGAACCCGGGCAGCGCCCCGCAGGGCGGTTACACCGCGGTCGACTTCCGGGTGCCGAACGAGAACGACACCGCCTCCACGGTGAAGCTGGAGGTCAACCTCCCGCTGGACCACCCGCTGGCCTCCGTCCGCACCCTCCCGATGCCGGGGTGGACCGCGACCGTCGAGAAGTCCAAGCTCGACAAGCCGATCAAGGTGCACGGCAACGACGTCAACGAGGCCGTCTCCAAGATCACCTGGACCGCCGACGCGGGCACCAGGATCGCCCCCGGCCAGTTCCAGGAGTTCCGCGTCTCGCTCGGCCCGCTACCGACCGACACCGACAAGATGACCTTCAAGGCGCTGCAGAGCTACGACAACGGCGACGTCGTCCGCTGGATCGACGAGGCCAAGGACGGCCAGCCCGAGCCGGCCAAGCCCGCCCCCGTGCTGACCCTCACCAAGGCCGCCGCCGGCGACGGCCACGGCGTGACCGCCTCCCCGTCGGCCCCCGCCGACGGCCACGGGCACGGCGACACCAAGGACGAGGCCGCCGCAGGCTCCTCCGGCAAGAGCGGCGACTCCACCGCCCGTGTGCTCGCCGTGGTCGGCATCGTGGTCGGCCTGATCGGCGCCGCGTTCGGCGTCCTCGGCCTGCGCCGCAAGAACGGCGGCTCGGCCTCCTGACCCCCGCACCGTCGGGGCCGCACCCGTACCGCACCCGGGTGCGGCCCCGCCGGTGATCCACCGCGCACGATCGGATCCCCCCATGCCCCGCACCCTCCGCACCGCCCGTCTGGCCGGCGCCGCCGCCGTCGCGCTCGCCGCGGCCCTCACCCTGACCGCCTGCGGCTCCGACGGCGGCACCGGCCCCGCCAAGGTCACCCGGCAGCAGGCCGACTCGCCCTACCAGGGCACGGTGCTCAGCAAGCACTTCGACAAGCCCGACCTCCAGCTGACCGACACCGCCGGCCAGCCCTACGACCTGCGGCAGAAGACCGGCGGCCGGAGCACCCTGCTGTTCTTCGGCTACACCAGCTGCCCGGACGTCTGCCCGACCACCATGGGCGACATCGGCGTGGCGATGACGAAGCTCTCCCCCGAGGAGCGGCAGAAGGTCGACGTCGTCTTCGTCTCCACCGACCCGCAGCGCGACACCCCGCAGGTGCTGCGCAGCTGGCTGGACTCGATGGGCAAGGACTTCATAGGCCTCACGGGGGACCTGGCCAAGGTCAAGGCCGCCGCCAAGTCGCTCGGCATCCTGATCGAGGACCCGGTGGTCAACGCGGACGGGACGGTCACCTCCACCCACGGCGCGCAGGTGCTGGCGTTCCTGCCCTCCGACGACAAGGCGCACCTCCTCTACCTCAGCGGTACGGAGGAGAAGACCTACGAGCACGACCTCCCGCTGCTCGCCCAGGGGGTCGCGGCATGAAGGGCATCGGCGGCCCGCGGGGCTTTCGGCGGGCCGCGCTCGCGGGGACGGTGCTGGCGACGGCACTGGGCGCCGGCGCCATCCTGGTCGCCTGCGGCGCGGGCGGCGGGGACGGCGCGGGTGGCGGCGGCGACTCCGCCGACGGGCCGGCCCGGCTGAGCGTCGCCGACTCCTACATCCCGCTGCCTCCGGCGGGCGGGATGGCGGCTGGCTACCTGACCGTGCGCAACGACGGCGGCGAGGACCAGCTGCTCAAGGTCTCCAGCCCGGCCGCGCGGTCGGTCACCATGCACCGCTCCACCGAGTCCACCATGGAGCAGGTCGACCGCCTGGACGTCCCGGCGCACGGCGCGTTGCAGCTCGCGCGCGGCGGCAACCACCTCATGATCATGGGATGGCAGAAGGCCCCCGCCCTCGGTGACGAGCTCGAACTCGACCTGACCTTCGCCAAGACCGGCACCGTCTCGGTCAAGGTGCCGGTCAAGGAACTCACCTACCGCCCCGGCCAGCAGTAAGGGGATCCAGGAGATGCTGACGGCCGCGTTGCCGAACCCCACCACCCGCCGCCGGCTCGTCGGGCTGCTGGGCCTGCTCGGCGCGGTGCTCGCGCTGATGCTCGCCGCCGCCGGGCCCGCCGCCGCCCACGCCACCCTGCAGTCCACCGACCCGGCGCAGAACTCGGTCGTCGCGACCGCGCCGCAGGCCGTCACACTGACCTTCAGCGAGGCGGTGTCGCTCTCCGGGGACTCGGTCCGGGTCCTCGACCCGGCCGGCAAGGCGGTCGACACCGGCGGCCCCGCACACGCGGACGGCAAGGACAACACCGCCCGGGTCGGGCTGAACAGCGGCCTGGCCAACGGCACCTACACGGTGGCCTGGCGCGCGGTCTCCGAGGACTCCCACCCGATCGGCGGCGCGTTCACCTTCTCCGTCGGCGCGCCCTCGGACACCTCCGTCTCCACCACCGCGCTGAGCGGCGCCGAGGCCGACGACGTGGTCGCCGCGCTGTACGGCACCGGCCGGGCCGTCGCCTACGCGGCGTTCGCGCTGCTCATCGGCGCGGCCGCGTTCGTGCTGGCCTGCTGGCCGGCCGGGGCGGCGCACCGCGCGGTGCAGCGGCTGCTGATGACCGGCTGGGTGGCCCTGCTGGTCTCCACCGTCGCGGTGCTGATGCTGCGCGGCCCGTACGAGCGGGGATCGGGCCTCGGGCAGGCCTTCGACCTGTCCCTGGTGCGCGCCACGCTTGACGAGCGGATCGGCACCGCGCTGGCCGCCCGGCTGCTGCTGCTGGCGGCGAGCGGGGTCTTCCTGTCGCTGCTGGTCGGCCAGCTCGGGCAGCCGGCGACGCCGCCCCCGGCGCAGGCCGGGGACGGCCGGGCGGGCGACGAGCGGACGCTGGGCGACGAGCGGCCGGCCAGCGACGCCCCGGCCGCGGGCGACGAACGGGCGACGGTGGACGCGGAGGAGGCCGAGCTGCGGCAGCTGGAGCGGCGCGCCGCCGAGCGCCCGCAGCACGAGGCCCGGCTGGGCCTCGGCGTGGCCGGGCTGGTGCTGGCCGTCGCCCTGTCGGCGACCTGGGTCGGCGCCGACCACGCCTCGGTCGGCATCCAGGTCTGGCTGGCGCTGCCGCTCGGCGTACTGCACCTGATCGCGATGGCGCTCTGGCTCGGCGGCCTGGCCGGGATGCTGGTCGGCCTGCGGCACGGGATCGGCGCGGACGCCGCCGACCGGTTCTCCCGGATCGCCTTCGGTTCGGTGGCGGTGCTCACCGCCACCGGGATCTACCAGTCCTGGCGCGGCCTCGGCAGCTGGGGCGCGCTGACCGGCACCGAGTACGGGCGGCTGCTGCTGGTGAAGACCGGCTGCGTGGTCGCGATGCTCGGCGTCGCCTGGATCTCCCGCGCCTGGCTGGCCCGGCTGCGGGCCGCCCCGGCGGAGGCCGAGCCGGTCGCGCCGGTCGAGGCGCCGGAGCCGGTCGCCGTCGCGGCCCGCACCGACGACCCGGTCCGGCAGGCCCAGCTGGCCCGCCAGCAGGCTGCCCGGGCCAGCGCCGGCCGCGCGCGCGGACTCACCCCGACCCGGGCCGGGCTGCGCCGCTCGGTGCTGGCCGAGGCGACGGTGGCGGTGGCCGTGCTGGTGGTCACCACGATGCTCACCAACTCGCCGCCCGGCCGGGTGGCGAGCGAGATCGCGGCCGCCGGGGCCGCGAACGGCGCCACCGTGCCCGCGCCGGGCGTGCCCGCCCCGCAGACGGTGCCCGGCCAGACGCTGGAGCTCAAGCTCCCGTACGACACCAAGGGCCGCACCCCGAACGCCAAGGGCACCGCGACCGTCACCCTCAACCCCGCCCGAACCGGTCCCAACGAAGTCCACCTGAGCCTGGACGGGGTGGACGGCCGGCCGGTCGACGTCCCCGAGGTGGAGCTCGCCTTCACCCTGCCGGACCGCGACCTCGGGCCGCTGCCGGTGCCGCTGACCGCCGAGGGCGCGGGGCGCTGGAGCGGCACCGCGCAGCTGCCGCTGGCCGGGAACTGGGTGGTGTCGGTGCTGGTCCGCTCCTCGGAGATCGACCAGACCACCGAGATCAAGCAACTGAAGATCGGGTGAGGGCGATGCGCGACGCCACGGGCACGGGCCGGACCACGGGCACCGGGAGCACCCCGGGCACCGGCGAAGCCACCGGTGCGGCCGACGCCACCGGCGCCGGGGGCGCCACCGGCCGGGCGCCGCGGTCCGGTGTCACCCGGCGGGCCCTGCTGGGCACCGCCGGGGCCGGGCTGGTGGTCGGCGCGGGCGCCGGAGCGGCCGGGGCGGCCGCCCTGGGCCGGGCCCCCGCGGCCGGGCCCGCCGCCGGCCCGAACGCCTCGCTCGGCGCCGGGCGGGTGCCGTTCCACGGCGAGCACCAGGCCGGCATCCTCGAACCGCAGCAGGCCCGGGTCCAGCTGGCCGCCTTCGACCTGGCCGGCGGCGTCGGCCGGGACGGGCTGCGGACGCTGCTGCGGAGCTGGTCCCGGACGGCCGCGCTGATGGCCGCCGGTGAACCGGCCGACGCGTTCGAGAACCAGGTGGCCCTGGACGCCGGCCCCTGCTCGCTGACCGTCACCTTCGGCTTCGGCGCCACCCTGTTCGACAAGGCCGGCCTCGCCGACCGCCGCCCGGCTGCGCTGGAGCCGCTGCCCGCCTTCCCGGCGGACGCGCTGGACCCGGCCCGCGGCGACGGCGACCTCTTCGTCCAGATCGGCGCCGACGACGCGCTGGTCGCCGTGCACGCCCTGCGGGTGCTCCAGCGCCAGGCGGCCAGCACGGCGGCGCTGCGCTGGCAGGCGGCCGGCTTCGCCCGGACGCCCGGCGCCACCGCGCACCCGGTGACCGGGCGCAATCTGATGGGCCAGATCGACGGCACCAACAATCCCAGGCCCGGCGAGGACGGCTTCGCCGGCAAGGTGTTCTGTACCGGCGGCGACGACCGCACCGCCTGGCTGAGCGGCGGCTCGTACCTGGTGTTCCGGCGGATCCGGATGCTGCTGGACTCCTGGGAGTCGCTGCCGGTCGACCGCCAGGAGCGGGTGATCGGGCGCCGGAAGGCGGACGGCGCGCCGCTCTCCGCGCCCGCCTCCGGTGGCGAGACCACCCCGGTGGACCTGACCGCGCAGGCGGCGGACGGCACGCTCGCCGTCCCCGCCGACGCGCACGTCCGGGTCGCCGCGCCGGCCGCCAACGGCGGGGCGACGATGCTGCGGCGGGGCTTCTCGTACCACGACGGCCTGCTGGCCGACGGCTCGCCGGACGCCGGGCTGCTCTTCCTCGCCTTCCAGGCGGACCCGGGCCGGGGCTTCACCCCGGTGCAGCGCAAGCTCGCCCGGGGCGACGGCCTCTCCCGCTTCCTGCGACACGAGGCCAGCGGCCTGTACGCCGTGCCGCCCGGCGCGCCGGAGGGCGGCTACGTGGGGCAGCCGCTGCTGGAGTAGGCACCGCCGTGGGCGGTCACGGTCCCGGCCCGCGTCTCAGCGGCCCCGCCCGGACCTCCCACGGACCGGAGCGCCGCCGTGGGCGGCGGGTGAAGTGGCCAGGACCTTCCGGCAGATGGGCGACACCGCCCCCGATCTGCCGGAGGGTCTAAGGTGATCTGTTCGGTAACCCTTTCGCATGGAGGCGGCATGTCGGCCACCCGCTACACCTACCTCGGCCCGGCGGGCACCTTCACCGAGGCGGCCCTGCGCACCCTGCCCGAGGCGGCGACCCGGGAGCTGGTGCCGCTGGCCTCGGTGCCGCTGGTGCTGGACGCGGTGCGCGGCGGCGAGGCCTCGGGCGCGTTCGTGCCGATCGAGAACTCGGTCGAGGGCGCCGTCACCGCGACCAACGACGAACTGGCCGCCGGCACCCCGCTGATGATCTACCGTGAGGTGCTGCTGCCGATCTCCTTCGCGCTGCTGGTGCGGCCCGGCACCGAGCTGGCCGACATCAAGACCGTCACCAGCCACCCGGTGGCCCAGCCGCAGGTGCGCCGCTGGCTGGCCGCCAACCTGCCGGACGCCCGCTGGGAGTCCTCGGCCTCCAACGCCGACGGCGCCCGGCTGGTCGCCGAGGAACGGTTCGACGGTGCGTTCGCGGGCGAGTTCGCGGCGCCGATCTACGGCCTGGACCCGCTGGTCAAAGACATCGCCGACGCGCAGAACGCGACCACCCGCTTCATCCTGGTGGGCCGGCCCGGGCGGGTCTCCTCACCGACCGGCGCGGACAAGACCTCGATGGTGGTCTGGCTGCCGGACGACCACCCGGGCGCTCTGCTGGAGCTGCTGCAGGAGTTCGCGGTGCGGGGGGTCAACCTGATGCGGATCGAGTCCCGGCCGACCGGCGAGGGACTCGGCAGCTACTGCTTCCTGATCGACTGCGAGGGCCACCTCGCCGACCGCCGGGTGAGCGAGGCGCTGATGGGCCTCAAGCGGATCTGCCCGCACGTGCGCTTCCTCGGCTCCTATCCGCGCGCCGACCGGCAGGGTTCCAAGCACCAGCGACCGGGCACCTCGGACGCCGACTTCACCGAGGCCGCCGACTGGCTCTCCCGCTGCCTCGACGGGCGCGGCGACATCTGAGGGGTTCGGGACGTCCGGGGGCGGCGAGGTACGTACGAGCCGGTCGCGAGGCTGCAGCGAGGCACGTGCGAGGCGGTTGCGAGGCGGTTGCGAGGCGGTTGCGGCATCCGGGTGACCTGGGCATCCAGGACATTTGATCGCCGACTTTCGTTTCCCTGTTCTTTCTCGACTGTTTTCGACTGCATCCGGACCTCGGGGCGGGCGACCGCACCCGTCGTCCACAGGGGCCCCACCGATGGAAGCGGCTGTCCACAGGCCCTCGGGCTGTCCACAGCCGAAAGTTATCCACAGACCTGGGGACGAGTCGACAAACCGGTATAGCCACTGCCCGTTTCGGTCGGAACATCGGTTAGCGGCTTAGATATGACTAATCGGACCAGAGTCACCCGTGTGCCAGCAAATCACCTGTCTGAGTGCTTCAATTCCCTCACTCGGGAAGGTCAACTGAGGTTTGAAACCTCAATTCTTCGGTTGCGTCCGCCGTCCCCACCCACCACCCGTCCATCCACAGCCTGCGGGCTCCTCCTGTGGATAACTCGACCCCGGGCGATTGCCCACAGGAGTTATCCACAGGAGGAGTCGAGTTATCCCCAGGGGAAATCCCCTACCGGTGGACGGGGCCCCGCCCGGTAGGCTTGGGCGCGTGATTGACCTTCGCCTGCTCCGTGAGGACCCTGACCGAGTGCGCGCCTCGCAGCGCGTCCGTGGCGAGGACGTCGACCTGGTCGACGCCCTCCTCTCCGCCGACGAACGGCGGCGGTCCTCGGGCAGTCGCTTCGACGAACTCCGCAACGAGCAGAAGACGCTCGGCAAGCAGGTCGCCAAGGCCCAGGGCGAGGAGAAGACCGCCCTGCTGCAGCGCACCAAGGCGCTCGCCGAGGAGGTCAAGGCCGCCGACGCCGAACAGGGCGTCGCCAAGGAGGAGGCCGAGCGCCTGCTCCGCTCGCTGGCGAACCTCATCGACCCGGCCGCACCGGTCGGCGGCGAGGAGGACTTCGTCACGCTGGAGGAGATCGGCACTCCGCGCGACTTCGCCGCCGAGGGCTTCGAGCCCCGTGACCACGTCGAGCTGGGGCAGATCCTCGGCGCGATCGACACCGAGCGCGGTGCCAAGGTCGCCGGCGCGCGGTCCTACTACCTGACCGGTGTCGGCGCGCTGCTGGAGCTCGCCCTGGTCAACATGGCGATCACCCAGGCCACCGCGGCCGGCTTCACCCCGATGATCACCCCCGCCCTGGTCCGCCCGGCCGCCATGGACGGCACCGGCTTCCTCGGCCAGGCCGCCGAGAACGTGTACTTCCTCGAAGAGGAGGAGCGCTACCTCGTCGGCACCAGCGAGGTCCCGCTCGCGGCGTACCACATGGACGAGATCATCGACGCGGACAAGCTGCCGCTGCGCTACGCCGGCTACTCGTCCTGCTTCCGCCGTGAGGCCGGCACCTACGGCAAGGACACCCGCGGCATCATCCGCGTCCACCAGTTCGAGAAGGTGGAGATGTTCGTCTTCACCACGCCCGAGGACGCCGAGAACGAGCACCGTCGCCTGCTGCAGTGGGAGAAGGACTTCCTCAACGCCCTGGAGCTGCCGTACCGGGTGATCGACGTCGCCTCCGGCGACCTCGGCTCCTCGGCCGCGCGCAAGTTCGACATCGAGGCCTGGATCCCGACCCAGGGCAAGTACCGCGAGGTCACCTCGACCTCCAACACGACCGAGTACCAGTCGCGCCGGCTCTCCATCCGGATGCGCGAGGAGGGCAAGGTCCGCCCGCTGGCCACGCTGAACGGCACCCTGGTCGCCGTCCCGCGCACCATCGTGGCGATCCTGGAGAACCACCAGCAGGCCGACGGCTCGGTGGTGGTCCCGGAGGCACTGCGGCCGTTCCTCGGCGGGCGTTCCGTCCTGCCCCCGGTCAAGTAGCGCCCACCGCACCACCGCCCGACTGCAACTCCCGGGAGACGCACGGCCCATGAGCAGTACCAGCCCCAGCCCCGTCTCCCCCGTCGCCGGTGGCGACCTGCCCTTCCGGCTGGTCGCCACCGACCTCGACGGCACCCTGCTCACCGGCGAGGAGACCGTCTCCGCGCGCACCCGCGCCGCGCTGGCCACGGCCACCGGCGCCGGCGCGGTGCACATCATCGTCACCGGCCGCTCGGCCGCCTGGGCCCGGCCGGTCTTCGACGAGATCGGCTACCGGGGCATAGCGGTCTGCGGCCAGGGTGCACAGGTCTACGACGCGGGCGCGCACAAGCTGCTCACCTCGCTCACCCTGGACCGCCGACTGGCCGCGCTGGCCGTCGCCAAGATCGAGGCGGAGACCGGCCCGCTGGCCGTCGCCGCCAACCAGGACGGCCTGGACGGCGACGTCCTGGCCGGACCCGGCTACGAACTGCTGATCGGCTCCGACCTGCCGGTGGTCCGGGTCGACAAGGGCGAGCTGTTCGCCTCCCCGCTCAGCAAGCTCTACATCCAACACCGCGGTCTGACCGACGACGCGCTCGCCGAGACCGCCCGCCGGGTCGCCGGTGACCTGGTCGGCGTCGTCATGGCGGGCGCCGGCATCGTCGAGCTGCTGCCGTTGGGCCTCTCCAAGGCCACCGGCCTGGCCGTCGCCGCCCGCCGCCTGGGCCTGCGCGCCACCGACACGATCGCCTTCGGCGACATGCCCAACGACGTGCCGATGTTCGGCTGGGCCGCGCACGGCGTCGCGATGGCCAACGCGCACGCGGAGCTGCTGGCGGTCGCCGACGAAGTCACCCTCGGCAACGACGAGGACGGCGTCGCCGCCGTCCTGGAGCGGCTCTACCCGCAGCGGTGAGACAGGGGCGGGGCCGTTCCACGGCACCCGGATGCTGACCGTCACAGGAAGAGTTTGTATGCTCCGCTGAAGCTCCGCGTCTCCCGGTGCGGTGCTCCTGTGCGGTTCTCCCGGCCGATCCGGGCCGTGCCCGCCGGACACGCACAGGATTGCTGCTTCCGCCGCTGAGAGGTACGCGCATGTCAGGCCAGTGGGACGAGAGCACGTCGGGGGCTGAAGGGCGGCGGCGCGCCGCGAACGCCCCCCGCAGCACCGGCGCCGCGCGCGCGGCCGGCACCCCGCGGGCCGGCGGCGGTTCACGCGGCGGGGTCGGCACCGAACGGCCGGCCGACGCCGCCGGTCGCGTCCCCGCACCCCGGCCGGGCGGCCGGGCGGAGGCCCGGCGGGCCGCCCAGGGCAAGGGCGGCGGCCGCGGCAGGGGCGACGGCTCGAAGCCCGACGGCGGAGTGTCCGACGGCGCCGCGACGGGCGGCCGGGCGGCCGCGCGCAACAGCCGCAAGCCCAAGCGGAACGTCAAGAAGGTCGTGGCCTGGTCGGTGGCCGGCGTCCTGGTGGTGCTGGCGGGCACCGGCGGCGCGATCTACTACAAGCTGAACGGCAACATCAAGTCCTTCGACGCGGACGCCATCGCCACCGACCGTCCGCCGGAGGCGGTCGCCGACGCCAACGGCAACAAGCCCGTCAACATCCTGCTGATCGGCTCCGACTCGCGGGCCGGCAAGAACAGCGACCTCGGCGGCGGCAACGAGGACGGTGCCCGCTCGGACACCACGATCCTGTTGCACGTCTACGCGGACCACAAGCACGCCGTGGGCATCTCCATCCCGCGCGACGCCCTGGTGACCATCCCGGCCTGCAAGCTGCCGAACGGCAAGTGGACCAAGGAGTCCCCCGGGCAGATGTTCAACTCGGCGTTCTCGGTGGGCAACAGCGAGTCCGGCAACCCGGCCTGCACCCAGAACACGGTGGAGAAGCTCACCGGCATCCGGGTCGACCACACCATAGAAGTGAACTTCGAGGGCTTCGCGGCGATGACCGAGGCCGTCGGCGGCGTCGACGTCTGCCTGCCGAACGACATCTACGAGGGGCACCTCAACCCCAACCTGGGCAAGAAGGGCAAGGTCGTCCTGCCCAAGGGGAAGCAGAAGCTCTCCGGCCAGAAGGCGCTGGACTACGTCCGGCTGCGACACGGCATCGGCGACGAGTCCGACGTCGGCCGGATGAAGCGCCAGCAGGCCTTCCTGGCCTCGCTGATGACCAAGGTCAAGGGCGAGGGCCTGAACCCGACCACGCTGCTGCCGCTGGCCGACGCCGCCACCAAGTCGATGACGGTCGACCCGGGGCTGGACTCGGCCAAGAAGCTGATGGACTTCGCGCTGTCGATGAAGAACATCGACCTGCACGACGTCAAGTTCCTCACCACGCCGTGGCGCTACAACGGCCCCCGGATCGACCTGGTCCACCCGGCCGTCGACAACCTCTGGAAGACCCTCCAGGCCGACCGCACCATCGACGGCGAGGACGCCACGGGCAAGCAGGAGGACGCGCCGCAGACCCCGACCGCCGCCCCCGAGACCACCCCGGCCGCGCCCCCGCCGGCCGCCGTGGACGGGCCGGTGAAGGTCGCGGTCTACAACGGCACCACCGCCGCCGGACTGGCCGCCAAGGCCGCCGAGACGCTCAAGACCGCCAAGGTCACCGTCACCGGGGTCACCACCGCCAAGAACACCACCAAGGCGACCACCACGGTGGAGTACGGCGCCGGCCAGAAGGCCAACGCGGAGAAGGTCGCGGCGCTGTTCCCGGGCGCCGTCCTGACGCCCACCTCGGCAGCCGGCATCAGCCTCGTCCTCGGCAAGGACTACGCCGCGGCCAACGCCACCACGGCCACCGCCGGCCCCAGCGTGCCGGCCCCGCTGCCCAGCGAGGTGGTCAACGAGGCCCGCTCCGCCGACGACGACATCTGCAGCAACGTCTCCTACGGATAGCCGCCGCCGGCCCCGCCGCCGGGACCCGGACACCCGGGGCCGGCGGCGGCGCGGCCGTCAGAGCGCGGCGCGGATCCAGCCGTCGACCAGGGCGGTGAGGTCCTGGTCGGCCTGGCCGTGCTCGACCACGTGGGTGCGGATGACGTCGCCGCCGCCGTGGCCGAAGAGACCGCCGCGCTTGTCCGCCTCCAGCACCACCTCGACCCGGTGCCCGGTGGTGACGAAGCTGACCTCCAGCGAGTTGCAGGCGTGCGCGTACTGCGGCGCGGCGGAGAACTCGATCTCCTGGTAGAACGGCAGCGTCTGACCGGTACCCCGGATGTGGCCGGCCTCCAGGTCGGCCGAGCGGAACCGGAAGCCGAGCTGCAGCAGGGAGTCCAGGATCCGGTGCTGCACCGGCAGCGGCTCGATCTCCAGCGGGTCGGAGTCGCCCTTGTCGAGCGCGCCCGCGATGTCGACCTCCGTCCGCACGCCGAGCTGCATGCCGTGCAGGTGCTGCCCGGCGACGACGGTGACCGGCGCCTCCCACGGCACCTGGACGGCGAACGGGATCGACCGGTTCTCGCCGGGTGCCAGCACCAGCGGCGCGGTGACGGAGAACCGCGCGAACGGGTAGAGGCCGGTGCTCTCGCCCTCCTCGTGCTCGATCTCCACCCGGGCGACCAGGGTCAGCGTGATCCCCCGGATGTCCGCCTCGACCGTCCCGCCGGTCAGCTCGACCGTCCCGTGCAGGGTGGCGCCGGGCCGCACGACCGGCGTGGTCAGGACGGTGTCGACGCCGGGACCGCCGACGCCCAGGGCACCGAGCAGCTTCTTGAACACCATGGGGGCGCTCTCCTCGAAATAGGGGTGGACCGAAGTCGTCGGGAGGAACGCCAGGACGGCCCGGACGGTTCCCCCGGACCGGCCGTGGGCCAGTTGTAGGATGACCGGGCAAAGCAGTTGTAGGATGACCGACGACCACCGCACGGGACCCGAGGGGAGCTCCGCCATGACCGCACCCGGCCACAGCCAGGACACCTTGCAGGCCGCCGGCCGGCGCTCCCTGGTGGACACCGCCATCGACCAGCTGCGCGAGCAGCTCGCCGCCGGCGCCTGGCCGGTCGGCTCGCGGATCCCCACCGAGCACGAGCTGGCCGAGCGGCTGCGGGTCGGGCGCAACACCGTGCGGGAGGCGATCCGGGTGCTGGTGCACGCCGGCATGCTGGTCTCCCGGCAGGGCGAGGGCACCTTCGTGCGCAGCACCAGCGACCCGGCCTCCGTCCTGCGGGGCGTGCAGCGCTCCGGCGTCCGGGACGTCCTGGAGGTCCGGGCGGCGCTGGAGGCCGAGGCCGCCCGGCTGGCGGCCCTGCGGCACACGCCCGAGGACATCGTCCGGATGCGGGCAGCGCTGGCCCGCGAGGCCGAGGTGATCGCGTCCCACCCGGAGCGCGCCGGCCGCGAGGCGACCGTCGAGCACGACCTGGAGTTCCACACCGCCGTGGTCGAGGCCGCGCACAATCCCGCGCTCACCGAGGTCTACCGCTACTTCGGCGCCTCGGTGCGGGAGTCGATGCGGACGGCCTTCGGCGACCACGAGATGCCCGAGGTGGTCGTGGCCACCCACGCGGCGCTGGTCGACGCGATCGAGAGCGGTGACCCGGACCGCGCCGAGGCCGCGTGTCGGGCGCTGCTCGCCGAGCCCACCGCGGCCGTCGAGCAGCTCCTCGCCGCCATCGCGGCCCGGAAGTAGACGGCGCCCGCCCTCCTTCCGCGCCCCGCACCCCCCGTTCACGAAAGAGCAGCACGCCCCATGGCCGTCACCCGTGCCCAGCAGCCGGTCGTCACCCACTCCCCGCTCCCCGTCCGCACCCGGCTGGCCCACCCCGCCCTGCTGCTGACCGGCATCCTGCTGGTCGCCCTCAACATGCGGGCCTGCCTGGCGGCGATCTCGCCGATGGTCGGCGAGATCCAGCACACCTTCGGCCTCTCCGCGACGGCGAGCGGTCTGATCACCACCGTCCCGGTGCTCTTCCAAGGCGTCGGCGCCCCGCTCACCCCCCGGCTGACCAGGCGGTTCGGCACCGAGCGGGTGGTGCTGGGCGCCGTGCTGGTGCTTGGCGCCGGCGTGCTGCTGCGGGTGCTGCCCTCGGTGGCCGCGCTGTACGCCGGCTGCGTGGTGATCGGTGTCGCGATCGCGGTGCTGAACGTCTCGATGCCGGGCCTGGTGAAGCGCGAGTTCCCGGGCCGGGCCGCGGCCATGACCGGTGTCTACTCGACCACCATGCTGGTCGGCGCGACGCTCGCGGCGGGCACCTCGGTGCCCCTGGAGCGCGCCCTCGGCGGCGGCTGGCAGGCCTCGCTCGGCGCCTGGTCGCTGCTGGCACTGGTCGCGGCGGTCGCCTGGCTGCCGCAGGTGCTGCGTTCGCGACAGGAGAAGGCCGCCGTGGCGGCGGTCCCCGCCGGCCGGCCGATCGAGGGTGTCTGGCGGTCGCCGCTGGCCTGGCAGATCAGCCTCTTCATGGGCATCTCGTCGCTGCTGGTCTACACCCTGGTGGCGTGGATGCCGACGATCCTGGCCGACCACGGGATGGACCGCGGCGAGGCCGGCCTGGTCTTCGCCTTCTCCAACCTGGTCCAGGTGGCCGGTGCCTTCCTGGTGCCGCTGCTGGCCGGCCGGATGACCCGGCAGCGGACGCTGGCCGTGGTGATGGCCGCGCTGAACGCGGTCGGCATCACCATCCTGCTCGTCTCGCCGGTGCCCGGCGCCTGGGTGTCGGCCGTCATCCTGGGCATCGCCCAGGGCGGCTCGCTCGGCCTCGCGCTCGCCTTCATCGTGCTGCGCACCGACAGCGCGGCCGGCGCCGCCCGGCTGGGCGGCATGTCGCAGGCGGTCGGCTACCTGGTGGCCGCGGCCGGACCGGTCGGCGCCGGGGCGCTGCACCAGCTGACCGGTGGCTGGAACATCCCGCTGGTGCTGATGCTGGTGCTGGCGGCGGTCGCCGCCGTGGCCGGCTGGGGCGCGGGCCGCAACCGGACGCTCTGAGGCACCGGGCACCCGGCCTGCGGTACCCGGTCTGCGGTACCAGGCCTTTGGCGCCCGTCCTGCGGTGCCCGTGCTGCGGTGCCCGTGCTGCGGTGCCCGTGCTGCGGTGCCCGTGCTGCGGTGCCCGTGCTGCGGTGCCCGTGCTGCGGTGCCCGTGCTGCCGGGCGGGCCGGGCCCGCCCGGCAGCGGGCTACTCCTCGGCGGCCAGGGTCAGCCCGGCCAGCCGTACCGAGGCGAGCACCGTGGCCGCCACCGTGAGCACCAGCAGCAGCGGGACGGCCACTCCGAGCGCGACGTCCGCGGTGATCGCGCCCTTCCCGGCCACCGCCTCGGCCACCGACAGCCCCCACTGCTGGACGCTGAGCGTCTTGGCGCCCTTCACGAAGTTGCCGATCAGGGACTCCCAGATCAGCGCGTACACCAGACCGGCCACCACCGCGTGCCGGGTGACCACGCCCAGCAGCAGGAACAGCGCGCTGTACGCCGCCCCGGCCACCAGCGCGGCGACGGTGTAGCCGAGCGCCAGGCCGTCCTGGGTGCCGTACAGCAGCAGGCCGGCCAGCAGGATCGGGATCGCCGAGAAGACCCAGGTGGTGCCGACCGCCACGACCAGCTTGGTGGTGATGATCTTCCAGCGGGGCAGCGGCTTGGCCAGCAGGTAGACGATCGAGCCGTCGTCGATCTCGGTGGCGATGGCGCCGGTGCCGACGACCAGGCCGAGGATCGGCAGCAGCGTGCCGAGGCCCAGCTGGCCGAGGATCTTGACGGTCAGGTCGTGCTTGTCCCCGCTGGAGCCGCTGGCGATCGCCGAGACGAGCAGCAGCAGGGCGGGGACCACCAGCAGCAGGATGCTGCGGCGGCGGCCCAGCAGGCCGCGCAGCGTCAGCCTGGCGACGGTCGGGTTCATGGTTGGTCGGCCTTCCTGGGGTCCGGTTCCGGTGGTGGTGCAGGACAGCGGGCCTAGGCGGAGACGAGGTAGGAGAAGACGCTCTCCAGCGACTCGTCGGCCGGAGCGACGGTGTACAGCCGGACGCCGGCCTGCTGGGCGACCTTCGGCAGCAGGGTGGTGAAGCCCTGGAAGTTGACCGCCTGGATCCGCAGCCCGCCCGCCTCGCCCGGCACCGCCCCGCCGTCGGGGCCCTGCGGGTCCAGCTCGATGCCGGCCGTGGACGGGTCCGCGATCAGCGCGGCCGCCAGCCGGCGGTCGTCGCTGGAGCGGACCAGGTAGCGGTGCGGCCGGTCGGTCATCAGCCGGCGGATCTTGCGGAAGTCCCCGGAGGCGGCGTGCCGGCCGGCCACCACGACCTCGATGTGCCGGGCCAGCTGCTCGACCTCCTCCAGGATGTGCGAGGAGAAGAGCACCGTGCGTCCGTCGGCTCCGAAGCGGCGCAGCAGCTCCATCAGCTGCAAGCGCTGGCGCGGGTCCATGCCGTTGAACGGCTCGTCGAGCAGCAGCACGGAGGGGTCGTGGACCAGGGCCGACGCCATCTTGACGCGCTGCTTCATGCCCTTGGAGTACGTCCCGGTCTTCCGGTCCTGGGCGTACTCCATCTCCACCAGCGACAGCGCTCGCCGGGCGGCGGCGGCCGGGTCGGCGAGGCCGTGGAGGTCGGCGTTGGCGAGCACGAACTCCCAGCCGGTCAGGTAGTCGTACATCGACTCCCGCTCGGGGACGAGCCCGATCTGCCGGTACACCTCCTGGTTGCGCCAGATCGGCGCGCCGTCCAGGGTCACCGCCCCGGTGGAGGGGGCGAGGAAGCCGCTCATCATGTGGATGAGGGTGGACTTGCCCGCGCCGTTGGGCCCCAGCAGGCCGGTGACGCCGGGACCGATCGCCATGCTGACGTCGTTGACGGCGACCACGTTGCCGAACCAGCGGGAGACCTTGTCGATGGTGATGGTGGCCATGACGCCCTCTCAGATCCTGCGGTTGTCAGATGTTGCGGTAGCGGCGCAGCAGCAGCGCGTACGAGCCGGCCACCATCGCGGCGCCGGTGGCGGCGAAGACCACCACACCGAGGACGCCGGGCGCGTGCATCCGGCCCGGGTCGCTCCCGAGGTCGAAGAGCTGGTTCACCAGGCTCTCCACCAGCCCGCCGGGCGAGAGCAGGGACACCCACTGCGCGGAGTCCGGCACGATGCCGGGACCGCCGCCGCTGATGCCGACGACGACACCGACCACGGCGGTGCTGATCGCCAGGTAGCCCATGATCGCGGCCACCCCGAAGCCGCGCCGCGGCGTGGTGGCGGCGATCACCAGCGCGACCGAGGTCGGCACCAGGGCGTACAGCACGGCCGTGACCAGGCCGTAGAGGAAGTGCGCGGTGTTGTGCCCGAAGTCCAGCCCGCCGAGCAGCGCACCGAGGTAGAGGACAAGCAGCGGCGCGGCCATCAGCAGCAGCTGGGCGCAGGCCATCGCGGCGAACTTGGCCCGCACGTAGTCGCCCCGGGTGATCGGGCGGGAGAAGTACAGCGGGACGGTGTGGTGCCGGAGGTCCCGCGAGAGCAGGACGGGCGCCTGGGCGGCCAGGAAGATCGAGACCAGCAGCCCGAGCATCCCCAGGTACTCCGGGTAGTCGACCGGCAGCTCGTCCTGCCGCTGGGTGAGCGCAAGCGCCACCATGATCGCGGCCGGCGCGGTGACCACACCGAGCAGCAGCATCGGCAGCACCTTGGACCGGCCGGAACGCCCGAGGCCGTACGCGGCGCGCAGGCTCTGGGTGAACAGCGAGCGGGTGGCGTAGGCCCGGCCGAGCCGGGGACCGGCGTAGCCGCGGTAACCGATGTCGTGGATGACGCCGGTGTCGAGCGGCCTGGCCTCAGACGGCAGCGCCATCTGCGGTACCTCCCTTGCTCTGCGTACCGCTGGTGTCGGTGAACAGCTCGGCGACCCGGTGGCGGCGCTGCTCCAGCCGGACCAGCCCGAGGCCGAGGTCCGCGACCGTGTCGCGGATGGTGTCGTAGGTGTCGTCGCCGGCGAGCCGCACCAGCAGGATCCGCGCGCCCTCCGACTGCACCGACAGCCCGGCGGCGGCCAGCCGCTCGCGCACGGCGGCGCTCGCGTCGCGGGTGTGGTCGTCGGGGAAGTCCGTCACCTCGACCGCGAGCGTGGCCGTCACCCCGGTGAACGAGGCGGTGGACGAGGAGCGCAGCAGCTTGCCCCCGTCGATGATCACCAGGTGGTCGCAGGTCCGCTCCAGCTCACCGAGCAGGTGGGTGGTGACCAGCACGGAGATGCCGAAGTCGGTGTGCACCCGGCGGATCAGCGCCAGCATGTCGTCCCGGCCGACCGGGTCCAGGCCGTTGGTGGGCTCGTCCAGCAGCACCAGCTTCGGGTCGTGCACCAGCGCCTGGGCCAGCTTGACCCGCTGCTTCATGCCCGTCGAGTACCCGCCCATCGGCCGGTACCGCTCCTCGTACAGCCCGACGTGGCGCAGCGTGTCGGCCGTCCGCTCACGGGCGGCGGCGGCCGGCAGCCCGGCCATCCGGGCCATGTGCACCACGAACTCCGTCGCCGAGACGTCCGGCGGCAGGCAGTCGTGCTCCGGCATGTAGCCGACCTGCTCGCGGATCCGCGACCCCTGGGTGGCGACGTCGAGCCCGAGGACCTGCCCCGTGCCGGAGGTCGCCGGGGCCAGCCCCAGCAGGATCTTGATGAGTGTGGACTTGCCCGCCCCGTTCGCCCCCACCAGGCCGACCACCCCGGGCTCCACCTCAACGGTGAGCTGATCGAGGGCAGTGACCCGGGGGAACCTCTTGGTGAGGCCGTCCGTCTTGATGACAGTGGACACGTCCCCCACCGTAGTGTGGCCGCCCTGTGCAGGTCATGAGCTCGAATGACGACGCCCCGTGATGCTGCGGTATGACATCGCCCCGATGATCCCCTAGGGGTTCCGGCGCAACACCTCCCTTGTATTCTTTGCGAATTCCTAACACGGGGGCCGCCGGGGAGAGTGCCCGGCAGGGAGGGACGTGAGCATGTCGGATCGCGCGACCGCATTTGACCGGATGATGAACCCCTGGGCGTACGACGCCGACGGGAACCTGACCGCCGCGGCCAGGCAGCAGGAGGGTGCCCGCACCCGGATCAACTCGGCGAACGCCCCCGGCGACGGCGGCACCGTCGGGGTCGATCCCGCGGCGCTGGACTCCGCCGCCAACTCGTCGGACCAGATCCACGGCCGGCTCAACGGGGACGGCCGGGCCGCCGACGACGAGACCACCCAGGTGGCCACCTCGCTGGCCAACTGGAGCACCGGCAAGGCGGCCGCGCAGACCGCCGCCACCTGGGACCAGCAGATCGCCGCCCTGAACAGCACCATCGGCGAACTCACCCAGGCCCTGCGGGAGAGCGCCACCAACTACCGGAACAACGAAACCGCCGTCAAGCACGACATGAAGGGCTGAGGGGGCGGACGACATGGTCGACTTCCACGAACTGAGCACCGCCAAGCTGGACGTCCTCGGCACCGCCGCCACCGCCTGGGAAGACGTCGTCAAGAAGCTGAAGTCCATGGACGAGGAGTGGGACAGCGCGGTCATCGCCAAGGTCAACTCCGCCAACTGGAGCGGACCCACCGCCGACCAGGCCCGGCCCAAGCTCCAGCGGGCCAACGAGCAGCTGACCGCCGCCGCCACCGAGGCGGGCGCGATCGCCTCGATCCTCAAGGACGCCGGACACGACTTCCAGGCCGCCAAGGCCAAGCTGGACAAGGCTGTCGCGGACGCCAGGGCCGCCGGACTGACCGTCACCGACGACGGCACCGTCAGCTGGCCGCCGGCCGACTCGGCGACCAGGCACGACCCGGACGCCAGCCGGTCCTACAACGACGAGTACCGCGGCAAGGCCGAGTCGGCCCGCAAGGCGATCGACGCGGCCGTCCAGGAGGCCACCGCCGCCGACGAGCGCGCCGCCTACGCGCTGCGCTCCGACACCGCCACCGACAACGTGAAGTCCTTCAACGCCAAGGCCGTCGGCGGCGGCCCCGAGGCGGACGGCATCCGGGCCGCCCAGCTCGCCGGCAAGGGCGGGAAGATCTCGGACGCCGAACTCACCGAGCTCAACTCGCTGTTGGCCGCCAACTCGAACGACCCGAAGTTCTCCACCCGCTTCTACCAGGACCTCGGCCCCAAGGGGACGCTGCAGTCCTGGAACAGCATGGTCGGCGACGAGCAGCAGTTCAACGGCGCCAGCGACGCCCGGTGGAAGCAGTACCAGGAGCTGCAGAAGAACCTCGGCCTCAACCTGGCCACCGCCACCCGCACCACCAACGAGCCCCACCTGTCCGACCAGTGGGCCGCCGACCTGCGCAAGGCCGGCTCCGAGACGATGTGGGACAAGCCCTACCGCCAGAGCGGCCTGGACTACTCGCCCTACGGCTACCAGGTCCTCTCCGGCATCCTGCGGACCGGCGACTACGACCCGCACTTCCTCAACCCGATCGCCGAGCACATCACCCAGCTGGACACCGACGACAAGTACTGGCCGGCCCCGGTGATGGGCCCGCGCAGCGACCGGCGCGGCTACAACCTCCTCGGCCAGGAAGGCGGTTCGGGCTGGGAGCCGACCACCGCCATCCTGGAGGCGATGGGCCACAGCCCGGAGGCGGCCACCAAGTTCTTCCACGACCAGCCGACCGCGTACAACACGGACGGCACCGTCAACCCCAACGGCAAGGCCAAGCCGGCCGACTACCTCACCTACTTCACGCACGACAAGGAGTACACCCCGGACACCGTCTCGCAGAAGAACGAGCTGCGCCAGCAGGGCATGCGCAGCGGTCCGGACGCGCTCGGCCACGCCCTGGAGGCGGCCACCACCGGCCGGCCGTACGACGACCACTCCGGCGTGTCGCCCAAGCACACCGCCGACCAGGCCGAGGTCATGAACCGGGTCGTGCAGACCTTCGGCACCCACGGCAACGGCGGCGTGCTCGACGACCTCAAGGGTGAGGACGCCAAGTTCGCGCCGCTGCGGGACAGCCTCGGACACATGACCGCCGAGTACATGGGCGACACCCAGCGCGCGCTCTCCCCGCACAAGGACGACCTGCCGGTCAACGGCGTCCCCGCCGGGCTGAAGGAGGCTCCGGTGCGCGGGCTGCTCGACGCGCTCGGCCGGGACCCGGACGCGTACGGCGCCGTGGTCAACGCCAACCAGGCGTACTCGACCGCGGTGGTGCGCGGCCACATCGACAGCGGGCAGACCGACTTCGCCCGGCTGGAGTCGGAGATCGACTCCACCTCCCGGGCCGGCGGTGTCATCAGCGGCATCCTCAACGAGGCCCGGGTCAACGAGGTCCACCAGGAGCACGCCTCCTCCGACAAGGAGTACAACGAGGCCCTGGAGAAGAACGCCGGTTACGCGTCGACGGCGTTCACCACCACGATCGGCCTGGCCACCGAACGGGTCCCGATCGCGGGCGAGGCGGCCAACTTCCTCGTCGAGCAGATCACCGACAGCGTGGTCAAGGCCAACGAGCGCGACACCAGCGAGGACGGCCGGCAGGAGGGCCGCGACTTCGTCGCCGAGGGCCGCGAGGGCGCGGCGGTCGGTGCCAAGCAGGCCGTCATCGATGCCGCCAACGGCACCAAGCTCAGCCCCGAGGACATCCAGCGGCTGGCCGACAGCGCCGGGGACCGGGCCCTCGACGGCTACACCGACGGCTCCTCCGGCAGCCAGAGCTCCAACGGGAAGGTCTCCGGGTGAGGGCGGTGAGGCGCCGGACGGCGGCGGCCGCGCTGGCGCTGGCCGCCGCCGCGGGCCTGGCCGGCTGCGGCAGCGACGGTGGCGGCAACGGCGGGGGCGGGTCGGCGGCGGGGACGGCCTGCGACGGCATCGTCCGCACCGGCGACGCCGAAGCCCTGCTCGACGAGGGCGCCAAGGCCTCGTACCGCCTCGACCGGCAGCTGGACGCGGCGCAGCAGCCCGGGCTCCAGCTGCTGGACTGCTCCGTCGAGGCCGGCAAGGGCCTGGGCCTGACCGTCCGGCTCACCGGCAGCGAGACCCCGGCCGGCGGCCTCCGGGCCCCGGCCCCGCCGGCCGGCGAGCCGGTCTACACGCTCGGCCTCGGCGACCGCGGCGGGGCCACCCGTTGGGGCGCCGACCTCACCTTCCGCTGCGACGGCAGCTATCTGAGGGCCGGCGCCAAGGCGCTGTACTTCACCGTCCAGGCCGGGCCGACCCCGCCGGCCGGGGGCGGCGAGCAGGCGGCCTCGCCGCGCTGGACGCCGCAGGCCTGGGCCCGCCTCGCCGCGGCCACCGCCGAGCGTGCCGCGCGCGGTCCGCTCGGCTGCAAGGCCGCGGTCGACTGGCCGACCGGCGATCCCGTACTCACCCCGGCGAGCCCGACGGACGGCGCCACGGCGACTCCGTCCGGCACCGCCGCGTGACGGAGGGTCGGCCGGCCCGATCGGCGGTGTGACCGACGGCCGGCCAGGCCGGGTCGCGGTGGGCGGCGGTGGGCGGGGCGCTGAAGGGCGCGCCGCCCACCGGGCGGCCCGATCAGGCCAGCAGGTCGGACTGGAGCGTGACGACCTGTCGGAAGGCGGCGGCCGGGACACCCCGGGCGTTGGTCATCGTGACGACGCCGATGACATCGCCGGCGCCCAGGTAGGCCAGACAGCCGGTGCTCCGGCCGTCGGCGGCGAGCGCCGGGCTCTCCCGGGTGGCGAGGTCGACGCCGGAGACCGAGTCCCAGCCCTGGACGGAGCCCGGCTTGAGGCCCGGCAGGTCCTTCGGCTCGCCGTTGGCGCGCAGCTCGGCGAAGACGTCCCAGGCCTCGACGGAGGAGCCGAAGCGGAGCAGCCGGATCTGGGTGCGGGTGCCGTCGGCGGCGGTCCACTCCCGGACGGTGGCGGCACGGCAGACGTCTCGCAGCAGCAGGGAACGCAGTGCGCCCGGCTCCTTCTGCTCGGCGGCCATCGCGTCGCAGGCCACCCACTCGGCCGTGGGCGCCCCGGCGGTCGTGGCGCCGGCGCTCGGGCTCGCGGACGGGCTCGCGCTCGGGCTCGCGGACGGGCCGGCGCTCGCCGACGCGCTCGCGGTGGGACTGCCGGACGCCGTCGGCCAGGTGGTCGACGGACCGGCCGGGAGCCTGGTCGGGGTCGGGAAGACCACCGGGCTCGACGAGCCGCCCGCCTCCTTGGGCGCGGGCAGGAGCAGGTACCGCAGGTCGGCGGCGTGGCGGCTCTTGCTCTCCCTGGGCACGGCCTTGCCGGAGGGCAGCGGCGGCAGGACCAGCGCCGGGAAGGTGTAGCGGCCGTCGCTCCTGGTGGCCAGGCCAGGGATGTCGGTGCGCTCGGGCGTGGTGACGGCCACCGCGGCGCCCGTCCCGGCCAGGGCGCAGACCAGCGCGGCCGCGCCCCAGCGCAGCGCCGCGTTGCGCCGGCGGGTGCGGCGGGCCGCGAGCTCCTCGGGGCCCGGCGGCGGAAGGAGCGGCAGAGACCCCGCCCCGGGGACGGCCCAGGGGTCGGCCCCGGAGGCACCCTCGCTGGCCGGGACGGCCGGGGTGGCCGGGGTACCCGGGGCGGCCGGGGCGGCCGGGGGTGCGACGGGCGACGCGAACGGTGCCGGGGATGCCGGGGATGCCGGAGGTGTCGGAGGCGCGTCGGTGGAGGCGGCCGCGCTGTCGTGCGGGGTGGCACTGTCGGTCATACGGACGCTCCCGGGCTGGCAAGGCGGTCGAGCTGCTGGGTGAAAAGGGTGACGATCTTGTCCTTGGGCAGCGGTGCCACACCCTCGGCGCTCATGATCACCAGGAGGTCGCCCTCGGCGGCCGAGCACTCCAGGTAGTCGATCGGCGCGGACGGCGGAGCGGGCATCAGGTAGCAGTGCGCCTCGGGATGGCCGGGGACCTCGGGGCCGATGCGGAAGAGCCCGGTGTCGCCCGTGAACACGGCCGTGTACTCGTTCAGCTTCTGCACCTCCTGCTGGTTGAACTGGCGCAGCTTCAGACCGATCACCAGGCTGTTCCCCCGCTCCTTGTAGGTGCGCACCCCGGTGGCCTTGACGTGCAGGCCCTCCCAGTACTGGCGGAGCTTCTCCCGCTTCTCCTTGGGGATCTGCTGGAGGTCGTCGTCCAGTTCGGCGGAGAGCTGGTCCGCCGACAGCTCGGCGTCGTTGCCGTAGCCGCCCTCGTCCGGACCGAGCGCGTAGCCGGCCGGGACCGGCAGCAGCAGGTCGCGCAGCGAACCGAAGTGGTTGCCGTTGGACTTGGCGCCGAAGGGGGTGGGCGTGGCGCTCGGGGCGGGCGCCACCGCCGTCGGTGCGGCGGCGATGACGGGCGCGGGGTCGTCGTACCGGGTCTCGATGACACCGATGCCGATGACCACGCCGACCAGCGCGGCCGCCACGGTCGCGCCGGTGGCGCGGAGCAGCCGGCGGCCGGTGGTTGCGGGCTGACCGGCAGGGGCGGGCTGACCGGCGGGGGCGGGGGCCGCTTCGTGGACCTGTTCGGGGGCGGTGGCCCCGGTCACGGTGCTGTCGCTCATACCAGCCGCTCCCACTGCTGCTTGGCGATGTCCTTCACGACATCGGGATTCACCGGACGCGTGCCGAAGACCTCGACCTGCATCACCAGCGTGCCGCGCTGCGCCAGCGCCGTCCCGAGGTAGTACTGCTCGGTCGTCTCGGCCCAGTACAGGGGCTCGCTGTCGACCTGGACGCCGCCGTTGGCATCGTCCGCGAACGGCTTGAGGCGGTAGCCGGACGCGCGGGTCTTCGCCTCGGCGGCGCGGTCGGCGGCGTACTGGATCAGCGCGACCCGGACCTTCAGGTCGTCCTTCTTCCAGTTCACCTCGACGGCGCGCCGGAAGTCCGTGCTGTTCAGCCTCCTGAAGGCCTCCGCCGACCGGCCGCTGCGCTCTGCGAGCTCACCGACGGTGATCCAGGTGGGCGTGTCGGGGTAGTCGGCCCAGGCCGTGCCACCGGTCGGAACGGTCATCAGCAGCTTCCGCAGGTCGCCGTCGACGGCCGGCGGCTTGGGCGCCGCCTCGGCGACGGCCACCGGATCCACCGCCTCGGCCGGGTAGGACGGCAGGGCGACCTGGATCGGCGGCAGCGGGGTCGGCGGCCGGTTCGCCTGGACGGCGAAGCCGACGGCGCCGCCGATCACGGTGCCCAGCACCAGGCCGGAGACCAGCAGCAGCACCGGCCGCGGCCGGCGCGGGCGGTGGAGGGGCGGGGCCGCCTCGGCGAAGGGCGCGGCGGGTACGGCGGGCGCGGCCGGCAGCGGCGCCTCCGCCGGCGCGGACGCGTCGGCGGGCGATGGCTCCACGGGTCGGGTGGTCACGGAGTGGCTCCAGAGAGGGGAAGGTGACGTCGGGCGTGGGCGGCGGTGCGGTTCAGCCGCCGGAGGACAGCCACTCGCGCTGGCGCTTCATCAGCTCGCTCAGCAGCGCCTTGTCGGGAGTCCCCTTCACGTCGACGTCGATCGTGTACTGGACGTCGCCCTGGCTGGAGATGCCGGTCATCGAGCCGGTGTACGCCTGCTGCTTGGGCTTGCGGACATAGCCGTGGGCGTTGCGGTCGCCGTCGATCTCGATCGGGTCCAGCTTCATCGTGTAGCCCTTGACGAACTCGCTCGCCGACGAGGTCGAACCGAGGTGCAGCAGGGTGACCGTCACCTCGGCCTTTCCGTCGGCCGTGCGGTACATCCTGCTGGCGGCGTCCTTGTACCCGTACGAGCCGAGGATCCGCATGATGCCGTCCTGGTTGCCGAACAGCTCGGCCACCTCGTCGTCGGTCAGCTTCATCCCGTCCGGCGGCCCGTAGGACTCGCCGCCGTCGGGGATGGGGAGCAGGAAGTAGCGCAGATCGCCGTCGTGCCGGCCGCCGCTGACGCTGCCCTTGAGGGTGCTCGTCGGCCTGGGCGCGGGTGCGGCCGGGGTGGGCACGGCGGTGGTCGGCGCCACGGTGGGCACGGTGGGCACGGCCGACGCGGCGGCGGTCGGACTCGCACCCACGCTCGCACTCGCGCTCGCGCTCGCACTCGGCGAGGTCTTGGCCGGGGCGGCCGCGACGGCCGGCCGGGGGTCCGGCTTGCCGACGGCCACGGTGACGGCGGCACTGGTCGCCGTCACGGCGAGCAGACCGGCGGTGGCCAGGGCCACTCCGACGGCGCGCGGCAGCCTCCGCCCGGTGGCAGCCACCGGCGCGGGGACGGCGGCGGCGGGATCGGCCGTGGGTTCAGCCGTGGGCAGGACTACGGCTTCGGGCGCCGAACCGTTCGCCGGTTCGGCGGCGGACGGCACGTTTTCGGGCGCGGACAAGGAGCTCCCCCGGGGAATGTGGAATATCGCGCGCGGGCCCCTCGCGGGCCACCCCCCGTGGCACTCCAGGCCGACCGTCACGCGTCTCACCAGGAATTATGAGAGCCGGATGAGACCGGTGCCAACAAAATCAATCACCGCACTTGCACCCAATGATCAATCAATCGGACATGCCGTGACCGAACCGCAATGGGCGGGCCGGCACCCCGTGCCGACCCGCCCGTCCGGATGACCGCCGGTCCTCCCGGTCAACCGGTGCCGCTCACGGGTGCGCGCGCTCGGTCATCTCGACGACCTTGCCGACGGAGTCGATCACGACCTTGTAGTCCCCGGCCGAACAGGGGTAGGAACCCTTGATGTTGGTGGGGTCGGCGAGGCACTCGCTGATGTGCTTCACCAGGTCGGCGACGTTGACGTCCTTGGACTTGGCCAGGACCGAGTTCAGGTGGCCCTTGGCGGTCGGCGCGAACGCCGCGGTCTTGTCGGCACCGACCGGCTCGAAGGCGACGTCGTTGACGCCACAGGCGGTCTTGGTGTCCTTGTAGACCAGCGTGGTCGTGGTGGTGCCCTTGGCCGGGTAGATCCACTTCTGCCCGGCGGGCAGCGGCACGGCGTCGCAGAACCCCTCCGGCTCGTCACTGGCACCCGCCGAGGGCTTGGCGCTCTTGCCACCCGCCGGCGCGGTACCGGACGGTGCGGGCGTGGACGGTGCGGCACCGGACGGCGCGGCGGTGGACGCGGCGGCGGTGGGCGCGGCGGCGGGCGCGCCGCCCGCCTGGTCCGACGCGTTGTCCGGGCCACAGGCGGTGAGCCCCAGGGCGGCGGTGGCGACCAGACCGGCGCCGAGCATTCTCCGGAAGATGGGCATGACGAAAGAACCCCCGTTTAACACATGATCAGATTGTGAGGCTGTGCGGCGGAAAGACTAGCGCCTCCCTCCCACACCTCCCGCACCGTCAGCCCCGGTGCAGCGGAACACCGATGGGTTCCGCGACGAGCTCCGGTTCGGCCCGTCCCCGACCCTCACCGAACCGCGATGAGCCGGACGCGGCCACCGCCGGAGCAAGCCCGCTCGGTGAAACGGCTCGCTCCGGCGGCAACCCTCAGCCGAGCTGGGAGAGGCCCTCGGTGACGATCTTCTCGAAGACCGCCAGGTCGTTCTCGAAGATCGAGTCCGGCACCGGCCAGTGGACCACCAGCTCGGTGATGCCCAGCTCCTGGTACCGGCCCGCCCAGTCGACGAAGGCATCCACCGACCGCAGCGGCTTCTCCGCCGTCGAGCCCTGGAGCAGCACCTTCTCCAGCTCGCCGACGTCCCGGCCCTTGGCCTCGCAGGCCGCCGTCAGCTTCTCGATCTGCTGGGCGATCACCTCGGGCGCCTGCTCGACCGGCACGTCCGCCGGGCCGCGAGGGTCGCCGTACGTCACCCAGCCCTGCCCGTACTCCGCCGCCAGCCGCAGCCCGCGCGGCCCGGTCGCGGCCACGTAGAACGGCACCCGCGGGGTCTGCACGCAGCCCGGGATGTTCCGCGCCTCGACCGCCGAGTAGTACGCGCCGGCGTCGGTCGTGGCGTCCTCGCGCAGCAGCCGGTCCAGCAGCGGCAGGAACTCCCCGAACCGGTCCGCCCGCTCCTTCGGCGACCACGCCTCCTGCCCCATCGCCGTCGCGTCGAAGCCCGTCCCGCCGGCCCCGATCCCGAGCGTGACCCGCCCGCCGGACACGTCGTCCAGCGTGATCAACTCCTTCGCCAGCGTCACGGGGTGGCGAAAGTTCGGCGAGGTCACGAGGGTGCCCAGCCTGATCCGCTCGGTCGCGGTGGCCGCTGCCGTGAGCGTCGGCACCGCACCGAACCACGGCGCGTCCCGGAACGACCGCCAGGACAGGTGGTCGTAGGTGTAGGCGGCGTGGAACCCGAGGTCCTCGGCCCGCCGCCAGATCTTCTGCCCCTCGCTCCACCGGTGGATGGGGAGGATCACCGTGCTCAGTCGCATACCGGCGACCCTACGGTAGCCGTCAGCGGCCGGCGCCCTCCGACCTGACGTCCTCTTCGCCCCGAATGAAGCCGGTGCCGAGCCCCGGCCTGCGGGATTCGCGACAGCCGGGACGCTGGTGGGTCTGGGTCCGGGGTGGTCTCGCCGCCGACCGGCCCGGCCCTCTGGAACGCATGGAGATCGAGCACGTTCTTGCAGGCGCTTCGGTCCGCCCTCCGGTGACGAAGAGGACCGGGGTGATCCTTCACGCGTTCGCGGCCGGATTCCTCTCCAGGACACGACCACCGGTGCGGACCGGCGCCCTGTCGGATTCAGCGCTGCAGCCAGCTCAGCAGGGCCGTCGCCGTGAACACCGTGCCCGACGCCAGCCAGACCGCGCGCGGGGTCAGCCACCCGGGGCCTTCCAGGGGCTGGGACTGCGGGACCGGAGCCAGCAGCGCGTCGGCGAAGGCCTGGGCGGTCGGCGGCCGGTCCGCCGGCTCGACGGACATCGCGGCCCGTAGCAGCACGGCGAGGTGCGGTGGGAGCTCCACTCCGGCCGGGAGCGCCGGCAGCGTCGAGGCGGTCTGCCGGTCGGTCATCAGGGCGGTGGCGCGTCCGCCCGGGCCGAACGGCTTCTGCCCGGTCAGCAGCTCGTAGGCCACCACGGCCAGCGCGTACACGTCGGCCCTCCCGTCGAACCCGCCGGTCTGGAAGGCCTGTTCCGGTGCCATGTACGCGGGCGTGCCCGTGGTCACCGTCAGCCCGGATGCGTCGGCCAGTTGCTTGGCACTGCCCAGATCCGCCACCAGCACCGCGGCGGGCGCGGGGTCGGCGGCGAGCAGCAGGTTGGACGGCTTGACGTCGCGGTGCACGACGCCCGCCTCGTGCAGGACCTGGACCGCGTAGCCCGCCTCCGCGGCCAGCCGCAGCGCCTCCTGCGGGTCGCACTGCCCGACCCGCTCCGCCAGGGTGCCGCCGCGTACGTAGTCCATGACGAAGTAGGGCTGGTCCTCCTGCACACCGACGTCGTGCACCCGGACCACCCGCGGGCTGGCGATCCGGCGCAGCAGCCTCGCCTCCGCCAGGAACCGCTCGCGCACATCGGCGTTGGCGGCCCAGTTCTCGGCCAGCACCTTCACCGCGACCTCGGTGTCGAGCTCCGGATCGTAGGCCTTCCAGACCGTCGCGAAGGAGCCGGCTCCGAGCCGCTCCATGAGGAGGTAACGGCCGAGCTTGCGCATGTGGCAGCATTCTGCCGGAGTCGGGGGAAGTGCGGAACTCCCATTCGACGGGTGGGATGCCAGGCGGGACGAAACGGGGGGATCCGGGTGTTCGAGGACGGCGAGCTGGAACGGCTCGTGGCGGCGGCCCAGGCGGGGGAGCCGGGGTCGATGGAGTACCTGCTGGTCAAGCTGCGGCCGGTGGTGCTGCGCCGCTGCTCGCGCTTCCTGCCCCACCACGCCGACGCGGAGGAGGCCGCGCAGGACGCGCTGCTGTCCATCAGCACGCACCTCGGCGAGTACGGCGGTCACGGCTCCTTCCTGGGCTGGGTGACGGTGATCGCCTCGAACGCCGCCCGGTCCACCTACCGCTCGATGCGCCGGCGCGCCGAGGACAGCCACGCCGACCTCCCCGAGTCAGTCGACCCGCGCACCACCAGCGTCATCGCCGGGACCAGGCTCGACCTGATGGAGGCGCTTGCCGCGCTGGAGCGGCAGCACCCCGCCCTGGTGGAGTCCTTCGTGCTGCGCGACCTGGGCGACCTGACCTACGTTCAGGTGGCCGAGGAGCTGGACGCCCCGCTGGGCACGGTCAAGGACCGTATCCACCAGGCCCGCCGCTTCATGCGCGAGCGCCTGGTCACCGGTCCGTGAAGGGCGGTCCCGCGGCGGGCGGCGGCCACGCCGTCGTCCGGTTCCGGTCCGCCGTCGCCGCCCTGGTGGCAGCCGCCGCGCTCGGGCTGGCGACCGGCCGATTCGTCCTGCCACCGCCTCCCGCCACCACTCCGCACCAGGCAGCGCGGTCGGGTGCCGCGGCCGGCGGGGCCTCCCAGGGCGCGTCCGCTCCCGCGACGCCCGGCGGGTCCGTCCCGACGCCCGGCTCCTCGACCGCCGGCTCCGGCTCCGCCTCGCCGACCGGTGAGAGCGGGCCGGTGACGACCGCGAACCTGCTGGCACCTCTGGCGTTCGGCCCGGACATCGACATCGGGCGGATCCGCGTCACCGACCGGTACGGCGACGGGCTCTACGCCAACTCGGCCTGCTCCGGCGAGAAGACCCTCGGCCAGACCCTGGGCGGGCCCGGTGCCCACTACCGCGGGCTGATGACCAGCCCCCGCACCGACCCGAGCGACCCCACGCTGGCCGCCGAGCGCGTCGCCCAGGTCGCCCGCGAGGTCGCCGCCGAGGCCCAGAGCTCTTCCCTGGCGCAGAACTTCGCCGAGCGCCTGCTGCTGGAGCAGGTGCCCTGCCAGGAGGCACCGCCCGGGCACTGGGTCTACGGCAGGACCACGACGGTGCGGTTCGCCCCGGACGTCACCGCGAGCTGGATGGGCACCTACCAGGGATTGCTCAACACCACCGGCAGGGCGCCCGAGGGGAAGGAGCCCTGCGGCGGCATCGCCGTGCTGCGCAGCGGCAGCCACTACGGGGTGCTGGAGGTCGATGCCTGCCTGGGGACGGCCGCGATGGACCGCGTCGTCAGGACCGCTCTGTCACAGCTGTGAAACAGCGGGTCAGGGCTCCAACTTTCGCTTCTCCGGCGGCATCTCCCCGGTTGTACGAGGACGCAGCAGGCGTCCCGACCAGCAGGGGGACCAGATGACCGAGAACCAGACCGTCCAGCCGAAGTCCGTTCGCCGCAACCGGATCGCCGCCGCGGCCTGCTTCGCCGCCGCACTGATCACGGTCAGCGTCGTCGGCACCCAGTCGGCCACCGCCGACGGGGCCGCGCCCAACGCCACGCACCGCACCGCGGTCGCCGCCACCCCGGTCGCCGCCACCCCGGTCCCCGCCGCCCAGCCGGCCGCGGCCGCGGTCGCCGCGTCCGGCCTCGGCTCCGCCGACCTCGTCCAGAGCGAGGACTACTTCCAGCAGGGCCTGAACCCGGTCGGCGCGACCGTTTCGCTGACCGGACGCCAGGGGCTGTCCGCGTGCTCCGGCGAGGAGACGATGCGCGACCTGACCAAGGGCAATGCCACCGCGTACGCGTCCGTGACCTGGACCTTCGACACCGACGGCCTGCTGATCGAGTCGGCTGCGAGCGCTCCCACCGGGACCGCGGCCGACGCCTGGGAGAAGCAGCTCGTCACGCTCGTTCAGGCCTGCCAGAACGAGCCCGCCGGCCACTGGCACTACGGCGCGGCCCACACCCTGACCGTCACCGGCGGCACCGCCCACTGGTACCCGTCCTACAACGGCGACGGCACCGTCAGCGGCGCGGCCGCGGTCCTGCGCAGCGGCACCAGGGTCGCCATCGTCGAGCTCACCGGCCGGCCCACCGACGCCACGAGCCACGTCGAAGGCATCGTCACCGCGGCACTGAACCGCCTCCGCTCCTGAACGGCAGCCCCGCTCCGCCCGCGCCGGCGGGCGGAGCGGGCCCCGACCAATGCCGTCTGCGCCGTACCCGTCGTCCCCTGACGGCTGATCGGGCGCCAGAAGGTCTGCCAGGCACCTTCCTCGGGACCTGCCCGAAGCCCGGGCCCGCGACGGAGCGGGGACGGCGTCCCCTGGTGCGGCAGGGAGCTTGGAGCAGCCCCTGGCCATGGTGCGGCCATGACACAACTCCCTGAACGGAACGGCGAGTTCATCAGGGAGGTACGCGATGGCATGTCCCAGTCCGACCTCTTCCGCCTGACGGAGTCGCACCGTACGGCGGACCCGTGAACCTCCGGTCGCGTCCGGATCGATCAGGAATCGAGAAGCGCGGCTCACGGGTCGCGTCTAGCCTGCCCACCATGGACATCACCATTCACACGACCACTCTCCCGCACGACGACCCGGACGCGTCGCTCGCCTTCTACCGCGACGTCCTCGGCTTCGAGGTCCGCAGCGATGTGGGGCAGGGCCGGATGCGTTGGATCACGGTCGGTCCGGCTGGTCAGCCCGGCACGTCGATCCTTCTGGCGCCGCCCGCCGCTGATCCCGGCATCACGGAGGACGAGCGGCGCATGATCACCGAGATGATGGCCAAGGGCACGTACGGCTGGATCCTGCTGGCCACCCCGGACCTCGATGCCACGTTCGAGAAGGTGCAGGCCGGTGACAGCGAGGTCGTCCAGGAGCCGACCGAGCAGCCGTACGGCGTCCGTGACTGCGCCTTCCGCGACCCCGCGGGCAACCTGGTCCGCATCCAGGAGCTGCGCTGAGCCCTGCGGGTATCGGTGCGGCCATGCCGGCCGCCGTCGCGACCACCCACAAGGAACGCGGCGGCGCACCGGAGCGGACGTGCCTGCCCTGCCGGTCGCCCGCCAGGGCCGCGTCCGGGCCTTCCGGCGCTGGAAGACGAACGACGAAGGGGAGGGTTCCCATGTGCAACTCCGAATGGCGGCGTGCCCTCGTCCAGGCGCAGCGCCTGGACGATCTCGCGCGGCTGCGCCGCGTTCGCGACCGGATCGACAGGGAGTACGCGCAGCCGCTGAACGTGGAGGCGCTCGCCCGCGATGTGCACGTGTCCGCCGGGCACCTGAGTCGGCAGTTCCGGGCAGCCTACGGTGAGTCGCCGTACGCGTACCTGATGACGCGTCGCATCGAGCGGGCGACGGCACTGCTGCGGCGGGGCGACCTCAGCGTCACCGAGGTCTGCTTCGCGGTCGGCTGCGCGTCGCTGGGCACGTTCACCACCCGCTTCACCGAGCTGGTCGGCATGCCGCCCGGGGCCTTCCGGCGCCAGGCGGCGGGTGCGGCCGCTGCGGCGGCGGTCGATCCCGATGCCGCGGGTGCGGCGCACGATCCGGGCTCGGCGATCAGGGTGGAGGGGATGCCGGCGTGTGTCGCGAAGCAGGTCACGAGACCGGTCAGGAATCGAGAAGCCCCGACCGGCGCCCAGCCCCTAGCGTGATGGTCATGGCAACCACCGCTTCCACCGCAGCCCCCACGTCCATCGCTTCCGTCACCCTTGAGGTGGCCGACCTCGAAGCCGCGACCGGCTTCTACACCGCCTTCGGCGTGGACGCCTACCTGCGCCTGCGGGCCTCCGAGGCGCACTCCACCGGCTTCCGCGGCTTCACCCTGGCGCTCACGGTGTCCGGGCCGGCCACCGTCGACCACTTCCTCGGCGCCGCCGTGGACGCCGGCGCCACGGTGCTGAAGCCCGCCGCGAAGTCGCTGTGGGGCTACAGCGGCGTCGTCCAGGCCCCGGACGGGACGATCTGGAAGATCGCGACCTCGGCGAAGAAGGACACCGGCCCCGCCACCCGCGAGATCGACGATGTCGTCCTGCTGATCGGCGTCGAGGACGTCAAGGCCACCAAGCAGTTCTACGTCGACCGGGGCCTGACCGTGGCCAAGAGCTTCGGCGGCAAGTACACCGAGTTCGCCTCCGACACCTCCAGCCCCGTCAAGCTGGCCCTGTACAAGCGCCGCGCCCTCGCCAAGGACCTCGGCGTCCCCGCCGACGGAACCGGCTCCCACCGGATCACCCTCGGCAGCACCGCCGGCGCCTTCACCGACCCGGACGGCTTCGCCTGGGAGGCAGCGGCGTAGTTCGCTCCTCGCATCTCGGTGTTCTGCGCTTCGGACGGCGCCTCGCCGGGGGGCTTCTACAGCCGCGAAGGCCGCCGCCACGGTCCTCAGGCCCGCCGGCGCTCTGCCGTGGGGTGGGGACGGCAGCGCCTTCGCCGACCCGGACGGCTACGTCTGGAGCCTCGGCTACAGCGCCCCGGGACCGACCAGCCCTACGCAGAGTAGCCGCGACCTCCGTCTCACAGCCCTCCGGATGCGGGAAGCGGGAGCGGCGATCGGAGCCGGGCGCGCGGGAACCGTGGTGAACCGGCAGGACGAACAGGAGAAGACCATGAAGTTTCGGACCCGCGTCGAGCCGCCTGAGCCCATGCGGGGTCTGGAAGTTCCGCCCGAGGTGGTGGCAGCACTCGGCGGGGGCGCGCGGCCGCCGGTGACGATCACCGTCAACGGGCACTCCTGGAAGAGCCGGGTCGCCCTCCTGCGCGGCCGCCACCTGCTCGGCCTCAGCCACGCCAACCGGCTGGCCGCGGAGGTGGCGATCGGCGACGAGGTCGAGGTCGAACTGGAGCTCGACACCGAGCCCCGCGTCGTCGTCGAGCCCGCGGACTTCGCCCGGGCCTTGGACGACGACCCGGTCGCCCGCGCCGCCTACGACACCCTCACGTACAGCCACAAGCGCGAGCACGTGCGCGCCGTCGAGAGCGCGAAGAAGCCCGAGACGCGCCAACGGCGCATCGAGAAGGCCATCGCCACCCTGCGGGGCTGACCCCCGACAGCGAGACGCCGGCGGCGATGCGATCGCCGTGCGGAGACATCACCCTGCCCACCTCCTCCCGAAGGAACAACGATGTCGAAACGCCTCATGACCGGTCTGTACTGGTTCCTGGCCTTCGAGTTCGCGCTGGGCGCCGTGACCAAGTACTGGCCAGGCGACACGATGTTCAGCTCGGCGTACTCCGCGAAGTTCGCCGAGTGGGGGTACCCGTCCTGGATGCGCTTCGTGGTCGGTGCCCTGGAAGGCGCAGCCGCCGCCCTGCTGGTGATCCCCGACAAGCGAACACGCTTCCTGAGCGCCACGACGCTGATGTTCGTGCTCACCGGCGCGGTCACCACCCACATCGTCAACCACGACCCGTCGGTGGAAAGCTGGGCCGCGCCGACCCACCTCGTCATCATGGGCGTCCTCGCGCTGGCCAACTGGCCCGCCGACTGGCGAGACATCCTGCGGACTCCCGCCCGGCCGGCTGCAACACCGCATCCAAGGAAGTGACAACCCGCCGGCTTCGACGACGGCACCGCGTGGCCGACCGCCTTCGCCCCGACCGCTCGCACAGCGCACGCGGCGAGCGGTCCGGGCCTGCCTCCGGACCGGACCGCTCACCGCGTGTTACTCCTCGCTAGGCGGCTTCGCCCGCCGGGTGGAAGTTGATGCGTTCACTGACGACGGGGAAGCCGGCCTTGGCGAAGTTCGCGGCCATGGGGACGTTGGCCCGGTCCGTCGCTCCGCCGATGAACTCCGCGCCCTGCTCGACGAGGACGTGGGTGCACTCCGCGAGGAGGTCGTAGGCGTAGCCGCGACCGCGCTGTTCCGGGACGACCCCGATGAAGCCGACGGTCGGGCCGGAGGGGTTGTGAGCCGGGATGTGGATGCCGGCGAGGTCGCCCCCCGGCGTGTGCGCGACCTGCCACCACTCCCGCGGGGAGGGGCACCAGTGGAAGAAGTCGAGTTCCTCCTGGGCGACCTGGTCGACGCCGCCCTCCTCGATGGCCCTGAGCGCGTGGGCGTCCAGGGTGGCGGAGTGGATGCGGCGCAACGCGTCGAAGAACACGGCGTCGTCGGGTTCGGCGCTGAAGCGCAGGCGGCCGGGCCGCTCGGGCAGGCCCCGCTCCGGGGTCCAGCGGTACAGGAAGCGTTCCACCAGGAGTTCGTACCCCGCGGCTCGTGCGGCGTCGAAGCGCGCCTCGGCGGCAGCGCGCAGGTCGGTCCTCTCCCGCCAGCCGCCGGGCAGGTTGATCTCGAGTTCGACGCTCCAGGGAGCGGAGCGCAGGAGTTCGGCCCTGGCCTCCTCCTCCCCGTCGGCCACGTCGAACCAGTTGATGTTGACGGGCTCCGCGTCGTCGGGGCCGCCCCACCACGCACCGCGTGCGACGACCTCGCCGTCGCGCAGGGCGACGCGCTTCCAGTCGGGGCGGAACCTGGTACGCCGATGGCTCTCACGGGCGCCCAGCGGGTCGGGGAGCGCGTCGAAGAGATGAGCGTCGCTCGCGGAGAGCGCGCGGATGACCGGACCGGTCATGGATTCCTCCGGGATGCAGGCTGCTTGGAGCGCCCCCGGTCAGAACTGACGAACCACGCCGGGACAGCAGAAGAGGGAGCGCTGGAAAGGTGTGAACCGCACGACACTCGCCTCCTTCCGTCCGTCTCAAGGCGTGAAGCCACACGGTATGTGATCGTCTGCGGGTCCGTCCACGGATTTCTCGCCCCGTGAAGGAGGGTCCAGCGGACCGCCCCGGTCACCGGTGTCGGGTCTCACCCGGACTTGTGGGCAGCAGTTCTTACTGCTGCTGGGCGGCTTCACCGAGCATGCTGTCCTGGGGCGGAAGCTGGGCTTCGACGATCAGCACGGTCATGCCCGTGTCCGTCCAGGTCTCGTGCTCCTCGCCGGCGGACCAGCACGCGGCCTGCCCCTGTGCCAGGGCCTTGGCTTCGCCGTCCGTGCCGCTCACCCAACCCTGGCCGTCCGTGACGATGAGGACCTGCGGCACTGGCGCGACATGCCGACCAAGGCGCCCCCCTGAAGCCAGGTGCATGATGTTCACGGCGGCAGGGCCGCCGCCGCCATGGACACGGACACGTCGGACACCAGTGCTGCCGTAGGCAGTCGTCTCCGTGCCGGTGATCTCGTTGATGCCAAGGATCTTCACGGGGCGATTCTGCCGCTGCCCCGGATCGCACGGGGCACAGGGACTCGATCTTCGAGAACGACCTGGCCGGGTTCGAGCGGCTCGTCACCCAGGGCCTCGCCCAGCTCCGCCGAGTCGGTCGACGCGCCCGTCCCCGGCCGGTCACTCCTCGGGCGGTGGCCGGCCGGCGGCCGTCACGGGTGCGGGCGGGTGCGCTGGTTGGGGACGTGCGGGGTCGGGGCCGGGGTGGTGCGGCGGGCCAGGTCGGCGATGGTGTCGAAGATGATGTCGCCGATCAGGACCGGGTCGCGCGTCTCGCGCGGGGCATCCGGCGTGGTGGTCGGTGGGCGCTCGTCTTGGGCGTGGCGAGTTCGCATGGCTCTTCCTGCCGACGGGGTGGCCGAGGACAGTCATGCCCGGGAACCGGAAGCAGGACACCCGGAGTGGGGGCGAATCGGCCGGAAAGGACGGCTCGGGGGCCGAAACCCGGTGCGCGGGCGGGCGCTTACGGCGATCGGATACGGCCTGGGGGTATTGTCTCGCCCATGACGGCGGACCAGGGGCGCGACGGCGGGGCGACGGCCCGGCTGCTGCTGCTCTGCGGGCTGCTGGCCGGGCTCTTCCTGATGCACGGCTCGCCCACGGCGGCGGGCGGCTGCCACGAGCCCGCGACCGTGACGGCGTCATCGGACCACCGCGCGCACGGCGCCCCCGTCGACGGCCCGAGCCTGGACGGGTGGCGGGCCCCGGGCGGAGGTCCGCAAGCCGTCTCCTGTGTTTCGAACCGGGACCGTGAGGACGCCGGCCGCCCCCTCGCCGCACCGCCCGCCGCCGGGGCTGCGGCCGTCCTGCCCGAGGTGCGGCGGCTCTCGGCTCCGCAGGGGCGGCGGGCCACCGGTCCACGGGCACCGCCGGACGCCGGACGCCGACTGCTGCTCCGGGTGTGCGTCGCACGGACGTGACCGGGCCCGCGCCGGACACCCCAGCGAAGGGGCCCCGGGCGCGCCGCGTCCTGCCCGTACCCACCGGAAGAGAACCGACCAGATGTCCCTCAACACCCGTACCCGTACCCGCGCCCTGGCGCTCACCGCCGGCGCCGCCGTCCTCGCCCTCACCCTGACCGCCTGCGGCTCCGACCCGACCGGCGACACGAGCGGCATGGCCGGGATGGCCGGGATGGACCACGGCGCGAGCACCGCGGCCACCGGCGCGCCGTCCACCGCGGCCGACGGCCACCAGGGCCACCGGATGCCCGGCACCGACGCCGCCAGCCCGGCGGACGCCGCACCCGCCGCACCCCCCGCCGAACGGAACGGCTACCGGCTCACCCCGGCCGCCGGGACGCTCACCGCCGGGGCTCCCGCCGAGTACCGCTTCACCGTCACCGGCCCGGACGGCAGGCCGGTCACCGGGTTCGAGACCGACCAGACCAAGCGGATGCACTTCTACGCGATCCGCTCCGACCTCACCGGCTTCCAGCACCTGCACCCCGAGATGGCCCCCGACGGCACCTGGACGGCCCCGCTGGCCGCCCTCACCGCCGGCAGCTGGCGCGTCTACGCCTCGTTCGTCCCGGACAGCGGCGCCGGAAAGGGCACCGGCCTGGTGCTCAGCCGGACGGTGGACGTGCCCGGCGAGGGCGCGGCGGCCGCCGCCGAGCTGCCCGCCGCCACCGGCACCGCGACCGTGGACGGGTACACCGTCACCGTCGAGGGCGCTCCGGCCGCCGGGCGGGCGGGCGAGCTGAAGGTCACGGTCAGCCGGGACGGCAGGCCGGTCACCGACCTCCAGCCGTACCTGGAGACCTTCGCCCATCTGACCGCCTTCCACGCCGGCGACCAGGCCTTCGCCCACCTGCACCCGCAGGCGCGGGCCGAGGCGGGCAGCACGGGCGGCCCGACCCTGTCCTTCCACGCCGAACTGCCGGCCGGCGGGCAGTGGCGGCTCTTCCTCCAGTTCCAGACCGGCGGCACCCTGCACACCGTCGCCCTGACCCTCCCGGTCGCCCCGCGGTAGGCGTACCGGGCCGTCGGGAGGTCGCCGTCGCGGCGGTGACCTCCCGACGGCGGTAGGCGAAGATGGACCGGTGACCACTCCCCGCACCACCCCCCGCCTGATCGCCACCGACCTGGACGGCACGCTGCTGTGCGCCGGTGGCACCGTCTCCGAGCGCACCGCCGCCGCCCTGGCGGCCGCCGAGGCGGCCGGGGTCCAGGTGGTGTTCGTGACCGGTCGGCCGCCCCGCTGGATGCAGCAGGTCAGCAGGCACATCGGCGGCCACGGCGTGGCGATCTGCTCGAACGGCGGCGCGGTGGTCGACGTGCGGCGCGGCGAGCTGCTGGAGTCCTCCCCGCTCGCCCCGGAGGCCGCGCTGGCCGTGGTGGCGGCGCTGCGGGCGAAGCTGCCGGGTACCGCGTTCGCCTTCGAGTACCCGGCCGGGTTCGCCCGCGAGCCCGGCTACGAGGTGCGGATGTGGGGCCAGGACGAGATCCATCCGATCGGCCCGGCCGAGGAGCTGCTCGGCGCCGGTGGTCCGGTGCACGGCCTGTTCAAGCTGCTGGCGAAGCACCCGGACCTCGACCCCGACAAGCTGCTCTCGGTGGCCCGCGAGGCGGCCGGGCACCTGGCCGAGATCACCCGGTCCGCGCCGATCCCGCTGCTGGAGATCAGCGCGCCCGGCGTCACCAAGGCGAGCACGCTGGCCCGCTGGTGCGCCGGGCGCGGGATCGACCGGAGCGAGGTGGTGGCCTTCGGCGACATGCCGAACGACCTGGAGATGCTGGACTGGGCCGGTACCGCGTACGCCGTCGCCAACGCGCACCCGCAGGTGCTGGCGGCGGTGCCGCTGCACACGGTGAGCAACGAGCAGGACGGCGTCGCGGCGGTGCTGGAGCGGTTGCTCGGCCACTGATCCGGACGGTCCCCGACCGGCCCGGCGATCCGCCTACCCGAAGCGGCCGTTGACGTAGTCCGAGGTCCGCTGGTCCCGCGGGTTGGTGAACAACTGCTCGGTCGGCCCGGCCTCGACGATCCGCCCCGGGGTGTCGTGGGTGGCCAGGAAGAACGCGCAGGACTGCGAAACCCGCTGTGCCTGCTGCATGTTGTGGGTCACGATCACCACGGTGAGCCGCCCCCGCAGTTCGGCGATGGTCTCCTCGACCCGGCGGGTGGAGGTGGGGTCGAGCGCCGAGCACGGCTCGTCCATCAGCAGGATGTCCGGCGAGACCGCCAACGACCGTGCGATGCACAGCCGTTGCTGCTGGCCACCGGAGAGCGCGCCGCCCGGGGTGTGCAGCCGGGTGGCGACCTCGTCCCAGAGGCCGGCCCGGCGCAGGCTGCTCTCCACCAGGTGCGCGCGCTCGTCCCGGGACACCTTGATGCCGGCCAGCTTCAGCCCGCTGGCGACGTTGTCCTGGATGGACATCGCCGGAAAGGGGTTGGGCCGCTGGAAGACCATCCCGATCCGGCGGCGCACGTCGGCCGGGCGCCGGCCGGGCCGGTACACGTCGTCGCCGTCCAGCAGCACCTCGCCGGCCAGCGCCGCGCCGCGCACCATCTCGTGCATCCGGTTGAGGATCCGCAGGTAGGTGGACTTGCCGCAGCCCGAGGGGCCGATCAGCGCGGTGACCTCCCCGGCGGGCATGCCGAGCGAGACCCGCTCCAGCACCTTGTGCGAGCCGAACCAGGCGGAGACGTCCCTGGTCTCCAGGCCGGCCAGCGGGGCACCGGCGGCGTCCACCGGGTGGACGGGCGGCAGCGTCAGCGTGGTCTCGCCCGTGGAGCCGCCCCGGTCCGGCTCGGCGAACTGGTCGGTCGTCGGTACATCGGTCATCGGTACGTCCGTCATCGGTACGGTCCTCCGGGCGCGCTTCAGTAGAGGTCAGTAGAGGTTGGGCAGCAGGGCGGCGGCGTTCTCGTACACGGCCCAGAGGATCGCGGCGATCACCGGCGCGATGCCGAGCCAGGCGGCCGAGCGGCGCCAGAACCGGGTCAGCAGGAGCGCGGCGACGACCGCGCCCAGCAGCCCGAGCGACCACAGCTGCAGTGCGGCCAGCGCGCCCTTGTCGGCGGCCAGCGCCTTGTCGTAGGGGACGGTGGCGGGCCGCCGGCCGGGATTGACCTCCGGGTCGCCGTCCAGCCGGGCGCCGACCAGCACCGTCGAGCCGGGGATCCAGTCGGAGTCCCCGGTGACCAGCACCAGCCGGTTGCGGACCGGGTCGCTGATCGGGTGGTCGCCGTCCCCGTACACGTTGACGGTGTAGGTGAACCTGCCCTGCCCGGTGGTCGCCTCGATCTTGTCGCCGACCCGGAGCTTGGACAGCTCGGCGAACGGTGCGCCGAAGGTCGCCCCGCGGCCGAACACCACCGCGACGCCGGTCTGCCCGGGCAGCGCGGTGTCCCGGCGGTGGCCGGGCCCGCGCATGAGGTCCCGGCCGGTGGTGCCCTCCACCACGACGGCCTGGTGCAGGCCGATCGCCGGGATGTCGAGCAGCGCGACCGGATCCCCGTCGGCGGCCGCGCCGGTCGGGGCGACCGCCTTGGCCAGCTGGTCCCGGAAGGTCTTGAACACGGTCGACTGGTAGTGCCGCTGCTGGAGGTGCGAGAGCGTGAAGAGGTACCCGACGAACCCCATCGTGAGCGCCGCCAGCAGGCTGACCGCCCAGGCGCCCTGGAGGAACCTCCGCCGGGTCGGCCCGGCGGCACCGGGGCCGGCCCCGGCCGCCTTCCGGGCCGGGGCGGGCGCCGTGGAGGCCGGGCCGTCCGGGGCATCCGGGGCGTCCGGGGTGGAAGGCGCCGGCTTCTCCAGCGCCGTGGCGGTCACGACCGGCCGCCGGCCGAGTTGCGGCGCCGCAGCAGGCGGCAGCCGAGCAGCGGCGGGACGAGCACGACGGCGAGCAGTTCGAGTGCGGTCAGGGTGGACAGCATCCAGTCGTCCGGCCGCTCGTCGACGGCGACCACGGTGGCCGTGACCTCCCCGGCGGTGGTGCCGCGGCCGCGCGCGACCACCTGGCCGGTCTGCGGGTCGATGACGTCCTCGACGGCGGCTTGGTCGCCCTCGGCGCCGGTGCCCGCGGCCGGGTCGCCCACGGCGGGCTGGTCGGCCCCGCCGCCGGCGCCGCCCGCTGCGGTGCCCCCGGTACCCGCCGCACCACCGGTGCCCCCGGTGCCGCCGGTGCCGCCGGACGTTCCGCTGCCCGTGCCGCTCGCCGAGGGGGACTTCCCGGTCCCCCCGCTCGCGCTGCCGCCCGTCCCGCCGGCGGTGCCGCCGGTGCCGCCGGTGGCGGAGCCGCCCGTGCCGGAGCCCGAGCCGGACCCGGCCCTGCTCCCCTGGCCGCCCTGCGCGGGGCAGTCCAGCGGGGTGCCCTTGGCGTCACAGGGGTTGGGCTGCGGGGCGTTGTCCAGCACGGTCAGCCGGCCGGCCGAGTTGAAGGTCGGGTTGGCGCAGTTGGCCAGGGTGTCGGCGTCGACCGGGCTGGCGTTGCCGGGGATGTGCTGGGTCTGCAGCAGGCCGCCGCGGACCAGGTTGCGCGGGATCGGGGAGTAGCCGAGGCCGTCCGCCTCGCCCTGGCCCTCGCAGAGCACGTAGGCGAGGAAGCGGCTGAGGGCGCTGCCCTTGTCGTTGGTGAACCGCGGCGGTGGCGGGAGCGCCGCCCCGGCCCGCGGCACGATGAGGTAGCTGTAGCTGGAGAGCGGGTACGACCTCGGGTCGTTCATCGTGTAGACGCCGTCGAGGTTCTGCTGGAGGTAGTCCGGGTCGCCGGCGGGGGTGTTGTCGTCCACGCCGCGGATCTTGGCGGCGGTGAGCGCGACGGCGACGTTGGAGGCGGTCGGCAGCGTGTAGTAGCCGGCCGGGTTGAGCACCTTCACGACCGGCCAGTTGCTGCGCTTGGCGAAGGCGTACTCGTCGTAGCCGATGGTGCCGAGGCCGGCCGGGGCCTTGATGTAGCCGGCCACGACGTCGGAGCCGTTCTGCGCGGTCATCCGGCCGGAGGGCGGGAAGAACTCGGTGTAGTCGCCGCAGCTGACGCCGTTGACGCTCTTGCAGTACTCGTCCCACTGGGCCTGGTGGGTGTGGCTCATCCAGCGGGTGAACTGGGCGGTCGCGCCGGAGCCGTCGGAGCGGACCACCGGGGTGATCGGGAGGCTCGGCAGCGGCTTGCCGTAGTCCGCGGTGATCTTCGGGTCGTTCCAGTTGGTGATCTTGTTGGTGAAGATGTCGACGACGGTCTGCGGGGAGAGCCGCAGGTCGCGGACCTGCTTGCCGGCGACGACCAGGTTGTACATGAAGGTCGTCCCACCGGCGGTGATCGGCACGTAGGAGAAGCCGTACCGGGGGTTCTCGGCCTTGCCGGACCCGCCGGCCTGGCCGGCCTGGCCGAGGCCGGTGTCGGCCTGCGAGCGGAACGGCACGTCGGACGCGGTGAAGTCGTCCTGGCCGATGCTCCACTGGTTGCGGCCGGCCGCCGAACCGACCGGGTTGAAGTTGATCTGGATGCCCTGCGGAGCGACGTCCTGACGCCACTGGTCGATGGCCGGGCCGGCCCAGCTGGAGCCGTCGGCGTTGAGCGCGGTGGCCGCGAAGGCGGGCGTGCTCTGCCCCAGGAGGAGGGAGCCCGCGGCGAGGATCAGGGACAGCAGCACGGCGAACGTGCGTGCCACGGGGCGGCTTGCGGCCTCCCACGACATGGGAACTCCTCTGGTACTGAGGGTGGTTGGGCGGGACATCAGTGCTCCCCAAGGGCGGTGGCCACGGTGGCGGGCCGGGCGGCGGTGCGGGCGGCGGCTGCGGTCGCGGTGCGGGCGGCGGCCCGGCGCCGGCCCCGGGCCGAGGCCTCGACGACGGTGGCGGCGCGGTCGATCCGGCGCTTCTGGCGGCGCGTCAGCTGACCGGGCTTGCGGCCGCCGACGACGCGGGCGGTGACGAACAGGACGAGCACCACGATCATCAGGGTCAGCGCGGCGGCGAAGGCGCGCGCGATCATGTCGGGGTACGGCTGCTTGACGTAGTTCCAGATGTACAGCGGCAGCGAGACCTGGTGCTCGCTGAACGGATTGCCGTTGAACTGCGAGGTGAAGCCCGAGGTCAGCAGCACGGGGGAGGTCTCACCGACCCCGCGCGCCATCCCGAGCACCACGGCCGTCACCAGTCCGGGCCGGGCGGTGGGCAGCACGACGTTCCACACCGTCCGCCACTGACTGCCGCCGAGCGCGTACGAGGCCTCCCGCAGTGTGCCGGGCACGAGGCGGATGACCACCTCGGCGGCCCTGGTGACGATCGGCATCATCATCACGGTGAGGGCCAGCGAGGCCGCGAAGCCGCTCTTCTCGAAACCGAAGGTGATGATCACGACGCCGAGGATGAACAGGCCCGCGACGATCGACGGCAGCGCGGTCATCGCCTCGACCAGGGTCCGCACCGGCCGGGCCATCCGGCCGCCGACCTCGGACATGAAGACCGCCGCCGCGATGCCCAGCGGGACGGCGAACAGGGTGGCCAGGCCGAGCTGTTCGACCGAGCCGACCACCGCGTTGAGCGCACCGCCGGAGGTGATCGGGGAGAGCGGGGCGGTGTGGTCCATCGACTCGGTGAAGAAGTTGAGGTGCTGGGCGGCGTGGTACCCGCGGGTCAGGACGTAGCCGATCTGGTCGGCGATCAGGCCGACGACCAGCAGGCCGGAGCTCCAGGCGACGACCGAGACCAGCCGGTCCCGGACCATCAGGGCACCCCACTGGAGCCGGCCGATGAGGAAGTAGCCGACCAGGAAGAGGGAGTACCAGCAGAGCAGGAAACCCTGGGCGCCGCTGAACGGCAGGATCCGCTCGTAGAGCATCCAGTCCAGGGCCAGCGAGCCGACCAGCGAACCGGTCAGGGTCAGGACGTCCTCGCGGGTGAAGCCCCCGAGCCGGACCCGCTTCTCGGGGCGCGGCTGCGCGGCGTCCGCGGGTGGTCCGGCCGGCGCGGGCACGGTGGCCGGCGGCAGGTCGAGGGTGGTCATCGGGCGGTCCCTTCACGGCGGAGCGGCAACGGGCGGCGGGTGGCGCGGTGGGCCATGGTCAGTCCGCCGTCGACGCGCCGGAGCGGGACCGGTTGATCACGAAGCCGGCCCCAAGGTTGACCAGCAGGGTGAGGGCGAACAGCACCAGGCCCGCGGCCATCAGCGCGGAGAGCGAGAGCTCGTCCGACTCGCCGAACCGCAGCGCGATCAGCGCCGAGATCGAGTTGGCGCCGTTCTCCAGGATGTGGCTGATGGCCTTGAAGTTCGGCGAGATGATGAGCGCGACGGCGATCGTCTCGCCCATCGCCCGGCCGAAGCCCAGCATCACCGCACCGATCACACCGCCGCGGCCGAACGGCAGCACCACCGTGCGGACCATCCCCCACCGGGTCGAGCCCAGCGCGTACGCGCCCTCCCGCTCGCCCTGCGGGGCCTGCGAGAACACCTCCCGGCTGAGCGAGGCGACGATCGGGATGATCATCAGCGAGACGACCACCCCGGCGATGAAGGTGGAGGAGGTGTAGGAGGTCCCGATGTCGCCGGTCCGCACCTTGAGGAAGGGGACGGCGTCGCCCAGGTGGTTGGTCAGCCAGCGGACGAAACCGATGATGCGCGGCTGGAGGAAGAACAGCCCCCAGAGGCCGTAGACGATGCTGGGGATCGCGGCCATCAGGTCGACGAGCGAGACCAGCGTCGCCCGCAGCCTGGTCGGCGCGTACTCGGAGATGAAGATCGCCGTGGTGAGCGCCACCGGAACGGCGATCACCAGGGCGATCACCGCGATCAGCAGGCCGTTCGGCAGGACGGCGGCGATCCCGAAGTTGTGGGCCTGGGTCTGCCACTTCTGCTCGGTGAGGAAGGACCACCCCACCTCGCGCAGCGCGGTCGTGCCGCGCAGGATCAGGAAGAACGCGATCAGCCCCATGATCGCGAAGACGGAGAGGCCCGCCACCCGCAACACCCCCCGGAACACCCGGTCTCCGGGCGTGGCTGGGGCGGTGATGACGCGGGGAACATCGGGTTCTGGTGGACGTGGAGCCCCGGCGTACGGTGCCGCGGGCTCGGCGGCGGCTGTCATGGTCTGCTCTCCGGCGCGCTCGGTACGGAAGTGCTCGGTACGGGGGAGGCCCCGGGCCGTGGCGCCCGGGGCGGAGGACTCGGCGGGGCCGGAACGGCGGCCCCGCCGAGTCGGTGCCACTGCTGGGTCAGGGCCGGCGGCGCACCCGCGCCCAGGTCCGGCCCAGAGCGGAGACGGCGCGCTCGCCGGCGGGCGTGCCGCCGAGGAAGAGCGCGGCCGGGCCGCCGATCAGCAGCACCAGGCCCGCGATCACCGCGATCGGCAGCAGCAGGCGGGCGGTGCCGGCCCGGTCGGCCGCCGGGGAGCCGGCGGCGACCGGAGCGGCCGCGAGCGGACCGGCGGAGCCGCTCGGCGAGGCGGTGGGCTTGGCCCCGCCGGCCGCGGCGGCCGGAGCCACCGCGCCACCGGCGGCCGCGCCACCGGTGCCGCCCGTGGTGCCGGTGCCCGCGGTGCCGATCCCACCACCGATCCCGCCGGTACCGCTGCCGGTGCCGCCGGTGGAGGAGCCGTCGCCGGTGACCGGGCCACCGGTGACGGAGCTGTCGCCCGTGCCGCCTCCGGTCACCGGGGTGGTGGTGCCCCCGGCGCCGCCCGACTCCCCGCCGGTGGACGAGCCGCCGGTGGACGAGCCGCCGGCGCCACCGGTCGTCCCGCCGTCACCGCCGGACGGGGTGGTCGGCGGCGGGGCGACCTGGTTGCCCGGCCACTTGCCGTCCTGGCTCTCCACGTGCTTCGCCGCGTCGAGCGTCTGCTGGCGCTGGGGCCCGGAGAGGCTCAGGAAACCCGGGGCGAGCTTTCCCGGCTCGACGCCGTAGACCTGGCCGCTGTTGGCGACGGTGGTCAGGAACCGGGTGATCGCGGGCGCCTTGTCCGCCACGCCGCCGGTGGGCACCATCGCGTACTGGACGGTGGTCAGCGGGTAGGCCTGGGTGTCGCGGGAGAACGCGGTGTCGGCGACGCCGTAGGGCAGCAGCTGGGTGCCGGTGGCGGCGTCGGCCGGCATGTCGGCCACCGCCGCCTGGAACCCGTTGGTGCCCGGCTGGACGAAGGCGCCCGCCGGGTTGCGCAGCGAGGCCTCGGGCAGGGAGAACGCCTTGGCCTGGGCGCTGTCCATGACGGCGAACAGCTTGCGGTCACCGCGGGCCATCGGGTCGCACTTGAGGTGGTTGCCGGTGGCGGGGTCCGCCATCCACTGCTGACAGGTGGACCGGTTCTCCAGGATGGTGCGCAGGACCTGGGTGAGCCCGCCGAGGACGGGGTTCCACTCGTACTGCCGGGCGTGCTTGGCGGCCTCGCTGGCGTCCGTCGGGCCGGTGAAGTCCTGCGGCTGGACGGCGTCCACCGGGTAGCCGGGGAAGGCGCCGCGCCGGTAGAAGGAGTTGACCTGCATCCCCCACGGGTCCTCCTCACCGTCCAGGAACCGGACGGCCTCCGGGTCCGCGGCGATCCACGAGGTCAGCTGGTAGATCAGGTCGGTGGTCCCGCCGACGACGGTCGGCTCGAAGGTCGCCGGCGCACAGGCCGCGGGCCACTTGAGGCCGCTGCCGGCCGGGAGCTGGTTGAACTGCTGGAAGTCCCGGTCCGCGAAGATGCAGCTGGGGTTGCCGCTCACCGACGCGACCGGGCTGCCCGGCGGCGCGTACGACTGGGTGAGCAGTTTGGCCATCAGCCGGGGGGTCAGCTTCATGTCCCGCAGTTCACGCCCGGTGTCCGGGTCGTCGACGAGGAACACCACCGAGATCCCGCTGGTCGCCAACGGCGCGTAGACGTACGGGCGGGCCGGTGTCGCGGTGTCGGGGTAGGCGGTCAGTGCGACGTCCACCCCGGCGGACCGGCCCAGGAACGCGGCGCGGGCCTGCGGCTCACCGCCGGAGGAGGAGTACTGGAAGGCGAGCGGGGCGTCGGCCAGGCAGAGGCCCGAACGCCACTGCTGCACGGCCCGGTTGGCCATCTCCAGCCCGGACGCCTTGAACTCCGCGGCCCGGCTGTCGCAGTCGGCCGCGGTGGGCGAGAAGTACAGCGGGACGACGGTCCGCTTCTCCCAGGCGCACTGCTCACCGATCTGGAGGCCGGCGTTCTGGTTGCCCTCCCACTCCGCCCCGTAGGCCTCCAGCCCGCCGTCGCTCGCGGTGTTGAAGAAGCCGTCCATGTCGCTGCCGTGGTCGGTGCAGTCGACGGCGCCGCCGCGCGCCTTGTACGGGTCCTGGGTGTCGCCGCCGTAGTTGGGCTCGATCACCAGGGAGCACGGGTGGGTCGCGTCGCACCCGAGCGAGGGGCTCTGGGTGGCCGTCCAGACCTCGATGGAGGTCGCGCCCGAGCCGTCCGCCCCGGTCGGCGCGATCGCCATGTTGGAGGGGAAGTCCGGGGTCGTGGTGCCCTCGGCCGGCGCCTTCTGGTTGAACCCCTTGGTGCCGTCCGCGTTGTACAGCTTGCTGCCGTAGCAGTCCGTGATCCTGGGGTCGGCGCCGCGGCACTGGTACACCCGGACGGCGTAGAGCGCCTGCTTGGAGCCCTTGGTGACGACGGTCAGCGGGCTGCCCTGGGTGTCCATCGTCGGGGTGAACCCGCTCCAGGAGACCTGGAGCACCTGGTTGCCCAGCTGCTGGGTCTGGGCGACCGTCACGCTGCCCTCGACGCCCTCCTCCCAGGTGTTCGGGTCCCACACCTTGGGCCCGGGCTTGGTCACCGCGGACGAGACCGCCGCCTGGGCCCGTGGCAGCGCGCCGAGGCCGATGGGGGCCACGCCGAGCGCCACCACCACCGACCAGACGAGCGCGACCGCCGGCAACCTCCGGCGCCACCTCCCGCGTCTCGTGTCGGGCAGTAGTCGGAGTCTCATGACGGGCACCTCCGTGCGAACGCGCACCGCCGTGACGCGGCGCGAGAGTGGATCAGGCGGCGAGCAGGCCGGCGGTTCCGGTTCGCATCCATTCGGCCAGCCCTACATGACCGGATCCGGTCGTACCGATGTACGAGACCCCAACGTGACGACTCTGTACCGGAGTTGGGAACTCCATAAAGAGAACGGCGAGCCCGCGTCGTCGCACGGACCCGCCGTCGTACCGAGCCGGGCAGGTGTCAGCCGCCGGCGGTGAAGCTCAGCGAGAAGGTGCCGATCGACTGGCCGGCCTTGAAGAACGTGGTGTTCAGCTTGGTGTCCACGTACTGCGCGCCCTCGGCGTCGACCCGGAGGTCGGCGGCCGTCACCGTCTGGGTGGCGCCGGAGCGGGTGATGTCGGTCGTGCCGGCCGGGTCGAGCAGCGCCACCGGGGCGGTGCCGCCGACCGGGACACCGGTGATCGCCCAGCTGTCGGCGCTGAACGCCAGCTCCTTGAAGACCGCGGACTTGCCGGTGAAGAGGTTGACGAAGAGCAGGCTGCCGCCCAGCTGGACGTTGCCGTAGTAGCCCTGGAGGTTGACCTCGCCGCCCGTCACCGGGAAGGACGTGGAGAAGCCCGTGGTCGAGTCGTAGGACGGGGTGGCCGTGGGCAGCGGGATGACCACCAGGCCGTTCAGGGCGGAGTCCTTCAGGAAGGCGGTGTTCTCGTGCACCACCGCGCTGCCGGTCGGGGCCGCCGGGGCGACGTCGGCGGCAGCCGCACCGCTCATACCGGTCACGGCGAGGACGACTGCGGCGCCGGTGGCGGCAAAGCGGGCGTTGGTCCGGGTCATGCTGAACTCCTTGGGAGAGGTGCGAACTCGTGCTGGGTGGTACGAGCGGTCGTGCGACCGCCCGACGGCCGCCCCTCCCGCGCTGCCGGGCTGCCCGGTTCCGGCGGGTACGAAGGAGCGGGCGGGTGTGGCCGGCGGCCACGGGCCGGAGCCCGTGGCCGCCGGGTCGAGCGGCTTGGTGCGGTGGTGCGGTGGTGCGGGAACGATCAGCTGGTGATCAGCGGGTGATCAGCTGTGGGTGGTGCTGCCGCAGGCGGCGGAGGGCAGCGGCAGGAAGCCGTAGCTCTTGATGTCGTTGACGGCGGTGGTGTTGGTGCAGATCCAGCCCGACGGGCCGAAGATCGCGCGCAGCGCGGTGCCGTGGGCGTCGGTGGCGGTCCACTCGGCGTCCCGGACGACGTTGTAGACCACGCGGCCGAAGGCGGAGCCGGCGAACGACGCGTTGATGGTGTTGGTGGTGGTGTTGACCGGCACCAGGCTGCCGACGTTGCGCAGGGTCAGGCTGCCCGGGGCCGAGGTGGAGGTGCTGTGGCCACCGACGGTCTGGCTCAGGTACGCGGCGACCGAGTACGGGAAGACGACGTCGGCGCCGACGAGGCGGGAGTCGACGCCCTCGTTCTCCTCCGGGCCGTCCTGGACGCAGGTGCCGACGGTCGGGTTGCCGATCGCGGTCAGGAAGAAGGAGCGGGTGCCGGAGCTGGCCTGCGGCAGCCAGGGCTTGATGGTGGCACTCGGCAGCGTGGCGCTGATCTGCGTCCAGTTGGTGATGGTGCAGTCGTAGATGCCCTTGAGCTGGGCGGCGGTCAGGCTCGCCGGGGCGTGGCCACCGGTGTTGGCGGACCAGGTCACCGCGTCCTTGGCGAACGCGACGAAGATGTCCGATGCCGGGTCGGTGGCCTTCGGGGCACGCGAGGAGCGGGCCACGTCGACCTTGGAGCCGGCCGTGTTCAGCTCGGTGATGCCGGCGCCGGAGCCGTTCGGGCGGGTGATGGAGGAGGCGCCGGACTTCGGGGTGATGGTGGCGGAGCCCGTGGCGTCCCAGCTGTAGTACCGCGGCGACGTGGTGTTGCCGGTGCTGGTCAGGTAGGCGTTGTAGTCCGTGGAGAACTGCGTCGACACGGCCTGGGTCGTGTCGGAGCCGACGCTCACGATGTCCTGGGCGGCCGGGGTCACGCTCGGGTCGGCGCTGGCGGTACCGGCGGCGACGGTGGCGATCGAGGTGGCGATGGCGGCAACGGCGAGCAGCTTGGCAGCGGTCTTGCGCATGTTCCTGTTCCTCCGGTGGGAGAGAGGTGCATCGCTTTGCCCGCACCCTGGTCGGGGGTCCGGGGCCGGTGGCCGCATCCGCGCTGGCCGCTCCGGCAGAGCTGATCCTGTCGGGAGCGGCTGTTCCCCCGGAAGGGCCGTCAGCGGCGGCCGGCGATTGTCGACTCATCGGTTCGGACAGGTTTAGCGACTGGTCAGCCCGGGCGTGGCGGGGGGAAAAGCCGCAGGTCGGAGGCCGGTGACGTTCTTCTCCAGGTGGCTGCTCGGGGGGTTGCCGGAAACCTGCCCTTCACCGGACCGGGGGGAACGGACGGCCGCCGGAGCGATCGCCTCGGGCCGGGCGGGGGGCTACCAGGGCCGGCTGTCCCGGCCGGTGCGGCGCAACTCCTGGCCGACCCACTGCAGCCCGGCCAGGAAGCCGTCCACCCCCGCCTGGCACTGGTCGCGCCGGAGGTAGCCACGGGCACTGCGGGCGATCGGGCCGGCCTCGACCGCGCCGGGGCGGGTGCTGCGCACCGGCAGCTGGGCGGTCCAGACCCAGAGACGGGCCTCGGACTGCCCGACGGTACAGCGCAGCGCCGCCCGTTCGATGATCAACTCTCTGACCGCACCCACGAGTTCGTCCTCGCTGCGGTAGGTCCGGACACCGACGCCGAGTTGCCGACCGTTGGCGGCGCGCAGCGCCCAGCCGAGGCACCGGTCGGCGGCGGGGACGATCAGCAGGCGCGGACCGCGCCGCTCAGCGGCGGACATCGGAGGGTCTCAACGGGCCCACTCTGTCCGGGAGTTCGAGCGCGGGCTGTTTGGCCAGCAGCACCACGAAGCGCCGGAAGGCGTTCTGGCAGGTCGCGTACCGCTCGTACGCACGGCTGGAACGCACCTCGGGGAGCGCGCGTGAGCCGGGGATGATCCAGACCCACCCGATGCCGTCGCGGACATGGGTGATCCGGGCGACCAGGCCGTCGGCACCGGTGCGTAAGCCGTCGAAGGCGCGCTCGGCCTCGGCAGCCGACTGGTACGCGGCCCCGGTGATCGCCACGACCCGGCCGTTGGGAGCCTTCAGCTGCCAGCGGTACCGCCCGTCCGGCGCCCGTTCGACCCGGAATCCCCCTCGACCTGCCCCTGCTGCGGTGTGACCGCGGCTCGACGCGTCCACTGCTCCCCCAGTCCGGTTCTCTCCGAGACGGGAGTAAAGCTATGTGTGCACACAAGCACGCCGGAAGGGAAGGAAATGCACAACTTGCTCCGTTGGCCGGGAAGTTCTCCCTTGTTAAACTTTCACCGAGTACACACCGACTCCACGCCGGGCCCCCTCGACAAGCCCTCCTGACCGGCACAGACCGTTCGATGACGCGCGAGAAGCCGACGCGCGAGAAGCGGACGCGCGAGACCTACAGCCGGGCGGTCCAGCGGACCTTCGTCCCCTTCCCGTACGGGCCGGGCTCGTGCCAGGCGTCCCCACCGAGCGCCTCGGCCCGCCGGGTCAGGTTGCGCAGGCCGCTGCGGCGGCCGCCGGCCGGGATGCCGACGCCGTCGTCCGTCACGGTGAGCAGCACCCCGGGGCGTCCGGCCCGGTCGAGCGACTCCGGGTCACCGCTCACCGGGCGGCCGTCGTCGTCCAGGTGCACGGTCGCGTCGATCTCCACGCCGACCCGCGAGGCCCGTGCGTGCCGCGCCGTGTTGGAGAGCATCTCCCGCAGTGCGGCCAGTAGTTGACGTCCGGTCTTCTCCCCGACCAGGCTTTCGACCGGACCCATGAAGGTCACCGAGGGTTTGAAGCCCAGCGCCGCCGCGGCCTGGCTGCCCTCCCGCAGCACCCTGGTCCGCAGGGTGTCCGGCGCGTCCCCGTGGTTGTCGTGCTGGAGCGCGTAGATGGTGGTGCGGACCTCCTGGATGGTGGCGTCCAGCTCGTCCACCGCCTTGCCGATGCCGACCTTCACCTCGGGCACGACCGAGCGCCGGGCGGCGCTCTCCAGCATCATCCCGGTGGCGAACAGCCGCTGGATCACCAGATCGTGGAGATCGCGAGCGATCCGGTCGCGGTCCTGGAAGACGGCCAGGCGCTGCTGGTCCCGCTGGCCCTCGGCGAGCCGCAGGGCGATCGCGGCCTGCGAGGCGAAGGTCTCGGCGAGCTGCTTCTCCGCGTCGGTGAACGGCACCGCGCCGCGCGGGCGCCAGACGCAGAGCCCGCCCAGCACCCGCCCGGCGGCGACCATCGGCACCGCCATCGACGGGCCGAAGCTGCGTGCCAGGCGGATCACCACGGTCGGGTCGCTGGACATGTCGTCGAGGTAGACGCTGTCGCCCCGCAGCAGCCGGGAGCCGAAGCTCTCCTTCGGCAGCAGCTCGCCCTGGACGAACTCGGCGGCCTCGCCGGCGGCGTGGGCCACCCGCATCTGCCCGTCCCCCTCGCCGTCCACGGTCGGCAGCAGGATCATGCCGAGCGCCGCGTCCGCCAGCTCGCGCACCTGCTCGGCCGCGACGGTCAGCGCGGCCTCGGCCTGGTCGGTGGAGAGCAGCGCCGTGGTGACGGCGGCCGCGCCGGCGATCCAGCGCTCGCGGCGCCGCCCCTCCTCGTAGAGCCGGGAGTTCTCGATCGCGACGCCGGCCGCCGCGGCGAGCGCGTGCACCACCTGCTCGTCCTCGGGAGTGAAGGAACCGCCGCCCTGCTTCTCGGTGAGGTAGAGGTTGCCGAACACCTCCTCGCGGATCCGGATCGGCTCGCCGAGGAAGGTCTTCATCGCCGGGTGCTTCGGCGGGAAGCCGGAGGAGCGCGGATCGGCGGCGAGGTCGGTGAGGCGCAACGGCTCGGGCCGGTCGATCAGGGCGCCGAGGATGCCCCGGCCGGCCGGCAGCTCGCCGATCTCGGCGGCGGTCTCGTCGTCCACCCCGACGTGGATGAAGTCCGCCAGGCCGTGGCCGCCCGGCGCGATCACGCCGAGCGCGGCGTACCGGGCGTCGACCAGCTCCGCGGCGCCGGTGGCGATCCGGTGCAGCGTCGCGTGCAGGTCCAGGCCCGAGCCGACCGAGACGACCGCCTCCAGCAGCCGCTGCATCCGGTCGGTGACGGCGGCCGCCGACTGCAGGCGTTCCGCCACTTCGGTGACCAGCGTGTCCAGCCCGAGCGAGGAGATCTCGGGCACCCGGTGGGGCGCCGGGTCGGGAGCGGCGGCGGGCGGCAGGTCTGGCGTGGGGTCCATGGTGACGAGCGTAGTTTGTACGCTTTTCAGCCGAAGGACGGCGCGACCGCCGGAGTGCACTCCGCGCCCGGCGTCCCGGCCCCGCCCACCGCGACCGGCCCGGCCGCGACCAGCCCGTCCTGGCCAACCTGGCCGTCCGGCACCGACCTGTCCGGCACCGCCCCGGCCGCGACCAGTCCGTCCGCCTCGCGCTCGCGCTCCCACATCGCCCGCAGCCGCCCGTCCGGCTCCGCCACCAGGGCCGACCAGGTGCCGCGTTCGACCACCCGGCCGGCCTCCAGGACGAGCACCTCGTCGACGGTGGTGTCGTCGAGGCCGGCCAGCCGGTGGGTGATCAGCACCGTCGCCCGGTCGGCCGTGGCGGCGAGCAGGTCGGCGGTGAGCGCGTCGGCGGTGGGCAGGTCGAGGTGCTCCGCGGGCTCGTCCAGGACGAGCACCGGGAAGTCGGCGAGCAGCGCGCGGGCGAGCGCGAGCCGCTGGCGCTGACCGCCGGAGAGTCGGGCGCCGTGCTCGCCGACCATGGTGTCGAGGCCCGCCGGGAGGGTGTCCGTCCAGTCCAGCAGCCGGGCGGCGGCGAGCGCGGCGAGCAGCTCGTCCTCGTCGGCCGTGGGCCGGGCCAGCCGCAGGTTCTCCCGCAGCGAGCTGTCGAAGACGTACGCGTCCTGGGCGCACAGCCCGATCACTCGGCGGACGTCGTCCCCGGCCACCGCCCGGCTGTCCACAGCCTGTGGACAGCCGGCGGCGAGCGTGACCCGGCCCGCCGTCGGCTCCACGAACCGCAGCAGCGCCTGGGCGAGCGTGGTCTTGCCGGAGCCGGACGGGCCGACCACGGCGATCCGGCGGCCGGCGGCGAGGTCGAGGTCGAGACCGACCAGCGCGTCCACGGCCTGCCCGGGGTGGCGGGCGGTCAGCCCGCGGACGGCGATCGGCAGCGGCTGCTCGGGCAGCGCCGCCGGGTCGGCCGGCTCGGCGACCGGCGCCGGCGCGTCCAGCACCTCGGCCAGCCGTGCCGAGGCGGCCCGGCTGCGCTGGCGGGCCTGGACGGCGAGCGGCATCCCGGTGACGGCCTCGAAGGCGGCCAGCGGGGTGAGCACCACCACCGCGAGGCAGGCCGGCGCCAGCGCACCGGCCTGCACGCCCCGGATGCCGACGGCTGCGGCGGCAGCCACCGTCAGCCCGGTGAGCAGCGTGATCAGCCCGGTGCCGAGCGCCGTGGTGGCGGCCGAGCGGGCAGCCAGCCCGGTCAGCACCGCGTCGGCGGAGCGGACGGCGGCCAGCCGGCCCGGGAGCGCCCCGGCCACGGTGAGCTCGGCCGTTCCGGTGAGGGTGTCGACGACGGCGGTGGCCAGCCGGCCGCGGGCCGGGGCCTGCCGCCGCTCGGCGCCGGCCGACCAGCGGGCGGCCAGCGCGGGCACCACCACCCCGGCCAGCAGCAGCCCCAGCCCGAGGACCAGGCCGGCCGAGGGCAGGAAGGCGGCCATCGCCACCGTCGCGGCCGACGCCACCACGGCCGCCACCGCCGCCGGCAGCCGCCACCTCAGGTAGTGGTCCTGGACGGCGTCGACGTCGGCGACCAGCCGGGAGAGCAGGTCCCCGCGCCGGAAGGCCGGCAGCCCGGCCGGAGCGAGCGCGGTGAGCCGGCGGTACACGGCGGCCCGCAGCGTACCGAGGGTGCGCAGCACCGCGTCGTGCGAGACCAGCCGCTCGGCGTAGCGGAACACGCTCCGCCCGATCCCGAAGGCGCGCACCGAGGTGACGGCCATCATCAGGTAGAGCACCGGCGGCATCTCGGAGGCATAGGAGATGAGGTAGCCCGAGGTGGCCATCAGCCCGACGGCGCAGCCGAGGGCGAGAGCGCCGAGCAGGATGGAGAGGGCGAGCCGGGGCTGCGCGCTCGCCGCCCCGACGGGCTCCGCCGACGGGATGTCGGCGGCCGGCACCGGCCGGCCGCCGTGCGCGAGCCGCGGCGGCGCGACGGCCGCCGCCGGCACCGGGGCGCCGTCCAGCCGGACCACCTGGTCCGCCGCCGCCAGCAGTGCCGGCCGGTGCGCGACCAGCAGCACGGTGCGCGCCGGATCGGCCGCCAGCACCCGGACGGCGTCCACCACGGCCGCCTCCGACGCGCCGTCCAGGTTGGCGGTCGGCTCGTCCAGGAGTACCAGGGGCCGGTCGTCGGCGAGCAGCACCCGGGCGAGCGCCAGCCGCTGCCGCTGGCCCGCCGACAGCCCGGAGCCGTCCTCGCCCAGTGCGGTGGCGAGGCCCTGCGGCAGTCGCCGCACGAAGTCCTGCGCGTGCGCGGACCGCAGCGCGGCCCACAGCTCGTCCTCGCCGGCGTCGGGCCGGTAGAGCCGCAGGTTGTCGGCGACGGTGCCGGCGAACAGGTGCGGGTGCTGCGGCACCCAGGCGATCTGCCGGCGCCAGCTCTCCGGCTCCAGCTCGGCGAGCCCGTACGTCCGCCCGTCGACGGCGGTGATCCGGACGCTGCCCGCGTCCGGCGCGGTGAGGCCGAGCAGGACGGCGAGCAGGGTGGACTTGCCGGCCCCGCTCGGGCCGGTGAGCGCGCTGGTGGTGCCCGGGCGCAGGGTCAGCGCGGCGCCGTCCAGCGCGGGCGCGGTCCGGCCGGGGGGCACCACGGTGAGGTCCGCGACCTCGACGACGGCGCCGGCCAGGGCGGGGGCGGGGACGGTCCCGGCGGGCGGCAGCGGGGTCTCCAGCACCCGGAAGAGCTCGTCGGCCGCGGTCAGCCCCTCCACGCTGGAGTGGTAGAGCGCGCCGACCTGGCGGATCGGGAAGTAGACCTCGGGTGCCAGGATCAGGATCAGCAGCCCGGTCTCCAGGTCGAGCGTGCCGTCCACCAGCCGGAAGCCGATCGAGACCGCGACCAGCGCCACCGACAGGGTGGAGAGCAGCTCCAGGGCGAAGGAGGAGATGAAGGCGATCCGCAGGGTGCGCAGGGTGGCGCGGCGGTAGTCGGCGGTGATCCGGGCGATGCCGGCCGCCTGGGCACGGGCCCGGCCGAACACCTTGAGCGTGGGCAGGCCGGCGACCACGTCCAGGAAGTGGTGCGAGAGCCGGGAGAGGGTCTCCCACTGCCGGTCCATCCTGGTCCGGGTGGCCATCCCGATCAGCACCATGAAGAGCGGGATCAGCGGCAGCGTCCCGGCGATGATCGCCGCCGAGGTGAAGTCCGCGCCGACGACCCGCAGCAGCACGATCACCGGGACGACCACGGCGAGCGCCAGCTGCGGCAGGTAGCGGGCGAAGTAGTCGTCGAGCGCGTCGACGCCGCGGGTGGCGAGGGTGGTGAGTTCGCCGGTGCGCCGGCCCGCCAGGTAGGCCGGGCCGAGCGCGGTGGCGTGGTCGAGCAGCCGGCGCCGCAGGGTGGACTTCACCCGGGCGACGGAGCGGTGCGCGGTGAGCTCGGTGAGCCAGCCGACCAGCCCGCGCCCGACCGCCGTCAGCGCCAGCCAGACCAGCGGTGCGGTCAGCTCGCCGAGTCCGGCGCGCTGCTGGAAGGCGCGGACGACGATCTCCGCGATCAGGCTCGCCTGGGCGACCACCAGGACCGCCCCCGCGCCGCCGAGGAGGACCGAGCCGGTGAGGAAGGCGCGGGTGGTGCGGGCGTACCCGAGCAGTCGGGGGTCGACGGGCTGCACGGCTCAGCCCTGGTCGAGCGCGGCGGCCGGGTCGTGCCCGGGGATGTGCTGGACGCCGATCCGCTTGCGGAACACCCAGTACGTCCAGCCCTGGTAGAGCAGCACGAGCGGGGTGAAGACCGCCGCGACGATCGTCATCAGCTTCAGCGTGTAGGGCGAGGAGGCGGCGTTGGTGACGGTCAGGCTCCAGTCCGGGTTCAGGCTGGACGGCATCACGTCCGGGAACAGCGCCAGGAAGAGCATCGCGACCGCGGCCACGATGGTCGCCCCGGAGAGGGTGAACGCCCAGCCCTCGCGGGCCAGTTGGTTGGCGACCAAGGCGCCGACCAGGGCCAGCACCGCGACGACCAGGGCCGCGAGGCTCCACCCGTTGCCGTTGTCGGCCTGGGTCCAGAGCAGGAAGGCGAGGGCCAGTACGGCCGTCACCAGGCCGAGCCGCAGCGCCGTGGCGCGGGCCCGGTCGCGGATCTCCCCGACCGTCTTGAGCGCGGCGAACACCGCGCCGTGGAAGGTGAAGAGGGTGAGGGTGACCAGGCCGCCGAGGACGGCGTACGGGTTCAGCAGGTCCCAGAAGGTGCCGGCGTAGTTCTTCTGCTGGTCGATGTCGACACCGCGGACGATGTTGGCGAAGGCCACGCCCCACAGGAAGGCCGGGATCAGCGACGTCCAGAAGATCGCCTCCTCCCAGTTCCGCTGCCAGCGCGGCTCCGAGCGCTTCGCCCGGTACTCGAAGGCGACCCCGCGCACGATCAGGCAGACCAGGATCGCCAGCAGCGGGATGTAGAAGCCGCTGAACAGCGTCGCGTACCAGTCCGGGAAGGCCGCGAAGGTGGCGCCGCCGGCGGTGAGCAGCCAGACCTCGTTGCCGTCCCAGACCGGGCCGATGGTGTTGATCAGCACCCGCCGTTCGGCGGTGGAGCGGGCCAGCGGCTTGGTGAGGATGCCGATGCCGAAGTCGAAGCCCTCAAGGAAGAAGTAGCCGATCCACAGGACGGCGATCAGGACGAACCAGACGTCGTGGAGTTGCATGTCGGATCCTCAGTAGTCCTCGGTAGTCCGCGGGTGGGGCTCGATGAGCCCGGTGCGCCGGTGGTGCTCGGTGGGGGCTCAGTAGGCGAAGGCGAGGGGCTTGTCGGCGGCGTCGTCGTCCGGGGACGGGCCGCGCAGCGTCGGGTCCTCGGTGGGCGGCCGCTCGGAGGTGACCGGCCCGGCCTTGGCGTACTTGACCAGCAGCCGCACCTCGATCACGGCGAGGATCGCGTACAGCAGGGTGAAGGTGGTCAGGGCGCCGATCTGGGTGCCGACGCCGACGGTCGGCGACACCGCGCTCGCGGTGGTCATCAGCCCGAAGACGGCCCACGGCTGACGGCCCATCTCGGTGAAGATCCAGCCGAAGCTGTTGGCGATCAGCGGGAAGCCCATGGTGAGGATGCCGATCCGCCAGCTCCACTGGGTGAGGAACGGGCCGAGCTCGCGCCGGGGGGTCAGCATCAGCCGGGGCACTTCGGTGTCGCCGGTGCGGAACTCCGGTGCCAGCAGCCACTTCCTGCGGGTGGTCCAGAGCCCGATCACCCCGGCCACGAAGGAGGTCATCCCGAAGCCGATCATGAGGCGGAAGCCCCAGTAGGTGACGAAGATGCTCGGGATGTAGTCCTTCGGGTCGCCGCCGTACTTGGCGGCCTCGGCGTTGGCGGTGTCGTTGATGCCGGGCACGGAGGAGCTGAAGTCGCTGTTGGCGAGGAAGGACAGTATCCCGGGAATCTCCAGCTCCACCGAGTTGTGGCCCTTGGAGACGTCACCGACGGCGAAGACCGAGAACGGCGCCGGCGCCTGGCTGTCCCAGAGCGCCTCGGCGGCGGCCATCTTCATCGGCTGCTGGCGGAACATCACCTTGGCGAGCGAGTCGCCGCTGAGCGCGGTGCCGAGGCCGAAGATCACGGCGAGGACCAGCCCGAGCCGGAGCGAGGTCCGCATCACGGCGACCCGCTTGGGGTCGGCGGTCTCCGGCCGGCGCTTGGCCTTCCAGAGGTGGAAGGAGGCGATGCCGACCATGAAGGCCGCGCCGGTGAGGAAGGCCGCGGTCAGGGTGTGCAGGACGACGGTGACGGTGGTGTCCTGGAAGAGCACCCGCGTGATGTCGGTGAGCTGCGCCTTCCCGGTGGCCGGGTCGATCGAGTAGCCGACGGGGTGCTGCATCCAGGAGTTGGCGGCCAGGATGAAGTAGGCGGAGAGCACGGTGCCGATCGACACCATCCACATGCAGGCGCAGTGCAGCTTCCTCGGCAGCTTGTCCCAGCCGAAGATCCAGAGCCCGATGAAGGTCGACTCGAAGAAGAAGGCGATCAGCGCCTCCATCGCGAGCGGGGCCCCGAAGACGTCGCCGACGAAGCGGGAGTAGTCGGACCAGTTCATCCCGAACTGGAACTCCTGGACGATGCCGGTGACCACGCCCATCGCGATGTTGATCAGGAAGAGCTTCCCCCAGAACTTCGTGGCGTGGAAGTACTTCTCCTTGTCCGTCCGCACCCAGGCGGTCTCCAGCCCGGCCACGACGGCGGCCAGGCTGATGGTGAGCGGTACGAAGAGGAAGTGGTAGACGGTGGTGATGCCGAATTGCCATCGCGCGATGGTTTCGTGAGCGATTGCCAGTTCCACGTCGCCCTCTCTCCGACCCGACCCCGAAGGTCACTTTCCGGACAAACTTCATCTACATCCGCAGACCGCTGCACACCCACGCAAGCTTGTCCGCTTGTGAACGTGAACACGTTCACAAGGGCCAGTATCCATCATGCTTACGAGTGATTCGCAGGCGGGGTGGGATTGATCGGCGATGCCGTGCGCACAGTCTGCGCACCGGCCCTGGCCTGCCACAACGAGCGGCCGGGCCGGTGGCGAAATGATCTTGGACGATCCGGCGCTTGACAGGCGCCGGATCGTCCGATGAGCAGCGGGGCCCCGGCTCAGACCCCGGCCGAGTGGCTCACGAGTGGCTCACGAGCGACTCAGCCGGGCGCCGGCCCGGGGCGCCTGGGCGCCTAGTGCCGCACTAGTGGCTGCCGTAGGGGCGGGTGATGATCTCCATGCCGTGGCCGGCCGGGTCGAAGAAGTACAGACCCCGGCCGCCGTGGTGGTGGTTGATCTCGCCGGCCAGCTTCAGCTGCGGGTCGGCGTAGTAGTCGATGCCGTCCGCCTCGATCCGGGCGAAGGCGGCGTCGAACTCCTCGTCGGAGATGAGGAAGGCGTAGTGCTGCGGGGCGATCGCCTCCGCCGGGACGGACACGAAGTCGAGGGTGACGCCGTTGTCCGTGGCGAGGGGGACGAACGGGCCCCAGGCCGTACCGACCTCAAGGCCGAGGATGGCCGCCAGGAACGCGGCGGATTCCCGGTTGTCCCGGGCTTGCACGATGGTGTGATTGAACTGGACTGCCATGATTCGAATGCCTCCGTAAGGCACTCACGGGCTACCTCCATGCCTCACCCGGTCGGTGACCGACACGCGATGCCGTACCCGGGATCCTAGGTCGTACCGGTACCGACGGGCCAGCCCCCGACGACCCGACGAGCGGGCGCGGGGCCCGTGCCAGACTCGCCCCGTGGAGACGGAACGAGCGATCACCGAGTCGATGCCGCGACGGCTGGCGGAGGTCCCGGGCGTGGTCGGCGTGGTGCTCGGCGGCAGCCGGGCCCGCGGCGAGCACCGGCCCGATTCGGACTGGGACCTCGGCATCTACTACCGGGGCGGACTCGACCTCGACGCGCTGCGGGGCCTCGCCGGGCCCGGGGTCGAGGTCGCGGGCCCGGGCGGCTGGGGCCCATGGGTCGACGGCGGGGCCTGGCTCACCGTCGACGGCGTGGCGGTGGACTGGATCCTGCGCGACCTCGACCGGGTCGAACGGATCTGGGCGGACTGCCGCGCCGGCCGCTACGAGGTGGGCGTGCAGGCCGGGCACCCGCTCGGCTTCTGGTCGCCCTGCTACCCGGGCGAGCTGGCGCTCGGGCAGGTCATGGCGGACCCGACCGGCGAGCTGACGGAGCTTCGGGTCGAACTGGCGCAGTACCCCGAGGCCTTGCGGACGGCGCTGGTCGCGGCCGCCTGGGAGGCGGAGTTCCTGGTCGACGGGGCCGCCAAGGGCGTGGCCCGGGCCGACGTCCTGTACGTCGCGCTCTGCCTCTCCCGCGCCGTCGGCGTCCTGGTCCAGGCCCTCTTCGCGCACGCCCGTCGCTGGTGCCTCAACGAGAAGGGCGCGTTCGCCGTCGCCGAGAGCCTGCCCGGCGCACCGGCCGGATTCGGCTCCCGGGCCCGCCGACTGCTCGCCGCCCCGGGCGGCACCCCGGAGGAGCTGGCCGCGACCGTCGCGGACGCCCGGCTCCTGGTCGCCGACACCGTCGCCGCCCTGCGGACGCCCGCCGGGGGCCGCTGACCGGCTGCCGGCCTGCGGCGGACGGCGGTGCGGGCGGACGGCGCGGGCGGACGGCGGCGCGGGCCGGGGCGCGGGCCGGGGCGGCGGCGGGCCGGGCCACCGACCGGGGCGTGAACACCCCGCCGGATCCGCCGGAGCGTCACACCGCCGTCCCGGCAGGGGGGTCACGCCCGGGCCAACGCCTCCAGCTCCGCGAGGTCCTCGGGGCCCAGCCGCAGTGCGGCGGCGGCGACGTTCTCCTCCAGGTGGACCGGCGAGGAGGTGCCCGGGATGGCCAGGATCGCCGGGGAGAGCGCCAGCAGCCAGGCCACCATCACCTGGGCCGGGGTGGCACCGTGACGCTCGGCCACCCGCCGGAGCCCCGCCTCGTCGGGCACCCCCGAGCCGCCGAGCGGGAAGAACGGGACGAAGGCGATGCCCCGGGCGGTGCAGTCCGCCAGCAGCGCCGCGCCGTCCGCGGAGTGCTCCAGCACGCTGAACCGGTTCTGCACGGCGGTCACCGGCGCGATCGCCTCCGCCTCGGCGAGCTGGGCCGCGTCGACGTTGCTGACCCCGAGGTGGCGGATCAGCCCCTCCTCGCGCAGCTCGGCCAGCGCGGCGAAGCCCTCCGCGACGGACCCCTGGGTGGGCATCCGCCGCAGGTAGACCAGGTCGAGGCGGTCCACCCCGAGCTCGCGCAGGTTGCGGTGGACGGCCGCGCGCACCTCCGCCGGGCCGGCCGGCTCCTGCCAGCTGCCGTCGGGGTTGCGGCCGGGCCCGACCTTGGTGGCGATCACCAGGCCGTCGCGGTACGGGTGCAGCGCCTCGCGGATCAGCCCGTTCGCGGAGACGTCCTGGTGGAAGTAGAACCAGGCGGTGTCGATGTGGTCGACGCCGAGCTCGACCGCCCGGCGCAGCACCGCGACGCTCTGCACGGGGTCGCAGGCCGGGCCGTCCCAGTCACGGGCGGGCAGCTTCATCGCGCCGAAGCCCATCCGGGAGACGGGCAGGTCCCCGCCGAGCAGGAGCGAGCCGGCGGCGGAGGCGTGCGCGGCGGCGTGTGCGGAGGCGGAGGCGTGCGCGGAGGCGTCTGCGGAGGCGGGGGAGGTGATCGTCATGGTGGTAGCCTCCGCCCGGCTCGCCCGCCGCCCGACCGATCTGGCAGGTTACTGCCATGAGCACCGACCCGATCATCACCCTGCACGGCGAGCAGGAGCTCGTCCGGCGGGCCGGCCACCTCTTCGTCGCGTCGCGTGAGGAGTTCCTGGTCGCCGCCACCGACCTGCTGACCTGGTCCACCGGCGTCAACGCCGCCTTCGCGGAGGGCAAGCGACCGCACCTCGTCCCCGGGCTCACCATGCGCAAGCTGTACACCCGGCGCGCGCTGGCCGACCCGGAGTCCGAACGGCGGCTGCTGCGGATCGCCGCCTCCGGCATCGAGGTCCGGATCAGCGACGGACCGCTGGCGCGTGAGGCGATCATCATCGACCGGCGCACCGCGATCCTGGCCGGCGCTCCCGTGCGCGGTGTGCGGACGTACACCGTGGTGCAGTCGCCGGAGGTCGTCGACGGCGTGCGCTCACTGTTCCGCGCCGCCTGGGAGAGCGCCACCGGGCTCGCCGACTGCGCCACCCCGCCGCTCCTCACCGAGCAGGCCCGGCAGATCCTCCGCTCCCTCGCGGCCGGCCACACCGACGAGACCGGCGCCCGCGTGCTCGGCCTCTCGCTGCGCACCTACCGCCGCCGGGTCGCCGACCTGCTGACGACCCTCGGCGCCACCTCCCGCTTCCAGGCCGGCCTGCTGGCGCAGGGCCTGCTGGACGAGGCGGTCACCCCCGCCGCCCACCGGTGATCTCCGGGCCGATCACGAACCCCCTGTCCGGTCGCTCCGGGATCACGGCCTCCTCGCCGTACGGCGTCCGGGCCGAGCAGCCGTACGGTCGCACACGACCGAGGAGCCGACGGGAGGAACGATCACCGGCTCACCCGAACGGGGGGTTTCAGCGCTGGTGGGGGAGTTCCACGCGGAATGTGGCGCCGGTGCCGGGGGCGGTGTGGAGGGTGAGGGTGCCGCCGTGGGCGTGGGTGAGCGCGGTGGCGATGGCGAGGCCCAGACCGGCGCCGCCGCCGTCGTGACGGCTGCGGGAGGCGTCCACGCGGTAGAAGCGGTGGAAGACCCGGACGGCCTGCTCCTCGGTGAGGCCGGGGCCGGAGTCGGCGACTTCGAGCAGGCAGAGGCCCTCGGCGGTGCCGACGCCGATCCGGACCGGGGTACCGGGCGGGGTGTGCTTGACGGCGTTGCCGACCAGGTTGGTGACCACCTGGCGCAACCGTGCCTCGTCGCCGAGCACGGGTGCGGGGCCCGGGGCCCCGGTGCCGGACGGGCCGGTGAGGGCGACCGGCCGGGACGGGTCGAGGGCGGTGAGGTCGTGCAGCGCGTCCGCGGCGAGGGTCCGCAGGTCCATCGGCGCGAGGTCGAGCGGGCGCTCCTCGTCGAGCCGGGCGAGCACCAGCAGGTCCTCGACCAGGGTGCCCATCCGGACGGCCTCGCTCTCGATCCGGGACATGGTCCGCTGGACGTCCCCCTCGGTGGGCAGCGCCCCCATCCGGTACAGCTCGGCGAAGCCGCGGATGCCGGCCAGCGGGGTGCGCAGCTCGTGCGAGGCGTCGGCGACGAACCGCCGCATCCGCGCCTCGGACTCGGCCCGGTCGGCGAACGCGGCCTCGATCTGGGTGAGCATCGCGTTGAGGGCGGCGGAGAGCCGGCCGACCTCGGTGCGCGTGGAGAGCTCGGGCATCCGGTGGGACAGCTCACCGGAGGCGATCCGCTCGGCGCCCTCCTCGATCCGGCGCAGCGGCCGCAGCCCGGCCCGGACGGCGAAGAAGCCGAGGGCCGCGATCAGCACCAGCACCGCGCCGCCGATCGCCAGGAACGAGGTGCGCAGCCGGCCGACGGTGGCGTCGATGTCCTCGCGGGAGACCGCGACCATCAGGTAGGCGGGGGTGGGGGCCGGCACGGCGAAGGCGCTGGTGGGGGCGGGCGGCCGCTGGAGCGGCAGGACGAGCGTGCGCCAGTTGCGCTGGCCGCGCTGGTCGGGCAGGTCGAAGGGGGTGGCCGGGGCGGCGGCCGCGGGGTCGAGGCCGGCCAGCTGCGGAGCCGGGTCGTTCTCGGAGACCGGCTGGCGCACGACCTGCTGGACCTTGCCGTCCACCGAGAGGTACTGGACCAGGTACTGGCTGGGCAGCGCCGCCAGGTAGTTGGGGGCGGCGCGCTTGCCGCTGACCGACGGCTGCTTGTTGTCCGGCCAGGTCACCCGGCCCGGCACGCGGTGCGAGAGCGGCTCGGCGAACCGCTGCAGCTGGTCGTCGAGCCGCTGCACCAGCTGCACCCGGACGGTGCCGAGGACGACGGCGTCGCTGACCGCGAGGCCGGTGGTGACCAGGACGAGGACGAGGACGAGCAGCCGGACGCGCAGCGAGAACCGGGGGAACACGGGGGGCGGTCAGTTCTGCGGCGGTCGGCGCAGCGCGTAGCCGATGCCGCGGACGGTGTGGATCAGCTTGGGGCCGTGCACGGGGCCGGAGTCGAGCTTGCGGCGCAGGTAGGAGATGTAGGACTCGACGATGGAGAGGTCGCCGCCGAAGTCGTAGGCCCAGACGTGGTCGAGGATCTGCGCCTTGGAGACCACCCGGCCGACGTTGGCCATCAGGTAGTGCAGCAGCTTGAACTCGGTCGGGGAGAGTGCGACCGGGGTGCCGCCGCGGGTGACCTCGTGGGCGACCGGGTCGAGGGTGAGGTCGGCGACGAGCAGCCGGCCGTCCTCGGCGGGGCCGCCGGCCCGGCGCAGGATGGCCCGGATCCGGGCGATCAGCTCCTCCAGGCTGAACGGCTTGGTGACGTAGTCGTCCGCACCGGCGGCCAGGCCCTGGACCTTGTCGCCGACGCCGTCCTTGGCGGTCAGGAAGAGCACCGGCAGGTGGTCGGCGGGGTGGCCGTGGGCGGAGCCGGCGATCTGGCCCCGGCTGGTCTGCTCGCGCAGCCGCTCGACCACGGTGAAGCCGTCGAGGTCGGGGAGCATCACGTCGAGGACGACCAGGTCCGGCCGCTCCGCGGCGATCAGTTCGAGTGCCTCGGTGCCACTGGCGGCGGAGGCGACCCGGAAGCCGGAGAAGCGCAGGGAGGCGGAGAGCAGCTCCCGGATGTTGGGTTCGTCGTCGACGACGAGGAGGAACGCCTCGCCCGGGCCGCCGGCCACGGCGGAGCTGCCAGGTGTGGACACAGTGCCTTGCACGGGGGTTCCGCCTCCCGGTCGGACGATGGCGTTCAGCTGAGGCTAGCCCGGGGAGGCTATGCGCCATCGATGAATGTTGGATTAACACCTTATCGGGCGGATTTAGGCGAACAAGCCCGCACGGTCGGGCTGGATGGTGTGCGCACGGGCTGCCGGGCCCCGGCGCGCCCGGCTCCGGACCGGGATCGGACCGGCTCCCGACCGGGTTCCGGGGGCGGGATCAGGGGGCGGGATCAGGGCGGGATCGGACCGGGATCGGACCGGGATCGGACCGGGATCGGACCGGGATCAGGGCAGGATCGGACCCGGATCGGACCGGGATCAGGGCAGGATCGGACCCGGATCGGACCGGGATCAGGGCGGGATCAGGGCGGGGTACGTACGTACGGCGTGCGCCCCGGTCACGATCGTCCCGCTACCCGGGTGCGGACAGCGCGCGGCCCGGCCGCCGGAGGAGGTTCGGCCGGGCCGCGCGGTCGTCCGGGGCTGCGGGGTCAGCCGCCGGACGGGCTCTGGGTGCCCCGGGCGCCGCCGGGCACACCGCCGCCGAAGCCGCCCGCACCGCCGGCCCCGAAGCCGGTACCGCCCTCGACGAGCTGGGTGGCGGCGTAGCCGCCGTCGGCGGCCGGGGTGCCGACCACGGTGACGCTCTGGCCGGGCTGGAGGTCGGTGACCTTGCCCTCCTTGTTGAGCTGGATCTTGGTGGCATCGCCGGTGGTCACCTTGACGGTGTTCCCGTTGGCGTCGGTCAGGTAGACGGTGGTGCCGTCGACGGCCTTGACGGTGCCCCGGGTGAAGCCGCCCTGGGCCCCCGGGCCGGCGCCCTGACCACCCTGGCCCGTCCCCTGGCCGCCCCGGCGCGTGCCGTTCTGTCCGCCGCCGAAGCCGGAAGCCGCCGCCCTGGGCTGCTGCCCGGCGGCCGCCGCCTTGCCGGAGCCGGTGGAGCCGTGGTCCTGCTGGTACCGGACGCCGCCCGCGAACGCCGCCGTGGCGATCACGGCGCCGGCCAGCACCAGGGTCGGCCACGGCAGCCGGCGACGCGGTGGCGCGGCCAGCTCGGCGGTGACGTCCCGGGCGTCCGGCGCGGTGGAGAGCAGGACGACCTGCTCGGCGGGGGTACGCGGCTCGATCTCGTCGCTCATGTCTGCGGGTCCTTGGTCACTCGTGGCGGAGGGCGTCGATCGGGCGCAGCGAGGCGGCCCGGTTGGCGGGGTAGCTGCCGAAGAACAGGCCGATGGCGACGGCGATGCCGAACGCGCCGAGCACCGACTCGGGGATCACCACCGGCTTGATGCCGACGACGGAGAAGTGCGACCCGGCGAGGCCGGCCAGCACCCCGAGCCCGGCCCCGATCACCGACAGCAGGGTGGACTCGACGAGGAACTGCCCGAGGATCGCCCTGCGCGGGGCACCGAGCGCCTTGCGGATGCCGATCTCCCTGGTCCGCTCGGTGACGGTGACCAGCATGATGTTGGTGATGCCGATCCCGCCGACCAGCAGCGAGATCGCGGCCACCGCGCCGAGCAGCACGGTGAAGGTCTTGGTGGTGGACTCCCGGGCCGTGAGCAGCGAGGCCTGGTTGCCGATCCGGAAGTCCGCCTTGCTCGGGTCGGCGATCGCGTGGGCGGCGAGCAGTACCCGGGTGATCTCGGCCTGCGCGGCGGTGGTGCTCTCGGCGGAGGTGGCCTGCACCAGGATCTGGCTGACCGGGCCGAAGCCGGTGAAGGCGTTCTGCACGGTCGGCAGCGGCGCGATCACCACGTCGTCCGGGTCGGTGAAGCCGGTGCCGCCCTTGGCCCGGAGCACGCCGACCACGGTCAGCGGGGTGCCGCCGACGGTGATCTGCCGGCCGACCGGGTCGGTGGTGGCGAACAGCTGCTTGGCGGTGGTGGCGCCGAGCACCGCGACCTTGCGGGAGCCGAGCACGTCGTCGGCCGTGAAGTACTCGCCACGGCCGACCTTCAGGTTGGCGGTCTCGAAGTACGCGGGGTAGGTGCCGACGATCGAGCCGGGGCTGTACGAGATGTCCCCGTACAGCGCGGTGCCGCTGGTGGTGACCACCGGCGCGACGGACTTGATCGACGTCGCGTCCGGGTCGCTCGCCAACGCCTTGGCGTCGGCGATCGTGAGCTTCTTGGCGGTGGAGGCGGCGCGCGAGCCGCCGAAGGACGAACCGGCGGTGACGGTCAGCGAGTTGGTGCCGAGCGAGGTGATCGACTCCTTGACCGCCACCGAGGAGCCGTTGCCGACGGCGAGCAGCAGGATCACCGAGGCGACACCGATCAGCACGCCCAGCATGGTGAGGCCGGAGCGCACCTTGTTGGCGGCCAGGCCGCCGACGGCGAAGCGGAGCATCTGCCAGAGGATCACGCGGGCACCCCCTGGAAGTCGGTGGCCGGGAGCAGGGCGGGCGGTGGCCCGTCCACCGGGGCCTGCCGGACGTCGTCGACGATCGCACCGTCGACCAGCCGGATGACCCGCTTCGCGTGCCGTGCCACCTCGTCCTCGTGGGTGATCAGCACCACCGTGCGCCCGGTCGCGTTGAGGCCGTCGATGAGGGCCAGCACCTCGCCGGTGGAGCGGCTGTCCAGGTTGCCGGTGGGCTCGTCGGCGAGCAGCATCGCGGGCGCGGTGACCAGGGCCCGGGCCACCGCGACGCGCTGCTGCTGACCGCCGGAGAGCTCGTTGGGCCGGTGCCCGGCCCGCTCGGCGAGGCCGACCAGCGAGAGCGCGGCCAGCGCCCGGCGGCGCCGCTCGGCGCTGCGCACGCCCGCGTAGGCGAGCGGCAGCTCGACCTGGGCGAGCGCGGTGGTGCGGGGGACGAGGTTGAAGGACTGGAAGATGAAACCGATCTTGCGGTTGCGGACCAGCGAGAGCTGCTGCTCGTCCAGGTGGCCGACGTCGATGCCGTCCAGCAGGTACCGGCCGGCGGTGGGCACGTCCAGGCAGCCGAGGATGTTCATCAGGGTGGACTTGCCGGAGCCCGAACTGCCCATCACCGCCACGTAGTCGCCCTGGTCGATGTCCAGGGTGACGCCCAGCGGCTCGCCGGTGCCCGGGTCGGACGGGCCCCGCAGCGCGTGCACGGTGGCATCGCCGTGGCCGTAGGACTTGGTGAGCCGGCGGATCTGGATGACCGGCGGTGGCGCCGATCCCTCTGATCCCGGGATGATCTGACCCGCCATCAGCGACTACCGCCCCGACCGGCTCCCGCACCGCCGGCCGCGCCGACGCCTGCCACGCCACCGGCACCGGCACCGCCACCGGTACGACCGCCCTGGCCGCCCTGGCCGCCCTGGCCGCCGTTCAGGCCCGGGAAGGAGCCGTTCGGGAAGCCGTTGGTGCCGCTGGTGGTGGCGAGTTCGACCTTGTCGCCCTCCTTCAGCCCGGAGAGCACCTGCACGGTGGTGTCACCCTCGACGCCCACCTCCACGGTGACCCGTTCGCCGGTGCCGTCCGGCTGCACCAGGGTCGCCGTCCGGCTGGCCCCGGTGCCGGCCAGGGCGGCGGTGGGCAGCGAGAGCGCGTTGTCGGCCTCGCCGGTGACCACCGAGACGGTCGCGCTGAGACCGGTGCGCAGCTTGCTGGTGTCCCCGGCGATCTGCAGCGTCGCCGCGTACTGGACGGCGGCCGCGCCACCGCTGCCGCCGCTGCTCACCGGCAGCGAACTGACGGACAGCACCGTGGCGTTGAGCTTGTTGTCGGACTGCGCGTTCAGCGCGACGGTGGCCGACTCGCCCTTCTTGAGCTTGAGCGAGTCCAGCTCGGAGAAGTTGGCGGTGACCTGCATCCCGGTCGGATTGGTCAGCACGATGAAGCCGCTCGGGGCGCCCGCACCGGACGTGCTGCCGGTGGACTTCGTGCTGCCCGTGCCGCTCCCGGTGCCACCGCCCATCGTGTCGCCGACCTTGCCGGCGATCGACGCGACCGTGCCGTCCACCGAGGCGGTGAGCGTCGTCCCGGCCAGCGCCGCCTGGGCGTTGGCGAGGTTGGTCTGCGCGGTGGCGACCTGCTGCTGGGCCTGGGCGACGGCCGCATCGTCCACCTTGGTGGTGGTGATGGTGGTGGTCTGCGGAACCGGGACGGTGGCCTGGGGAGCGGGCGCACTGCTCGCGCCCGCTCCCCGTTCCCCGCCACCGGAGCCGCCGGAGCCGCCGCCGGTGGAGCCGCTGCCCGTGGAGCCGTTGCCCGAGCTCCCCGGGATCTGCTGGGTGGTCGTGGTGGTGACCCCCGCCTGGGCCTTGGTGAGGTTGGCCTTGGCCGTGGTGAGCGCCGACTGCGCCGCGTCCACCTGCTGCTGGGCGGCCGTGGTGTCGACGGTGGCCAGCACCTGCCCCTTGGTCACGGTGTCACCCACCGCCACCTTGACGGCGGTCAGCTTGCCGCCGGTGGTGAAGTCCTGGGCCGCGTCGGTCGGCGAGGCGAGCGTGCCGGTTCCGGACACGGTGGCCAGGACCGTGCCCTTGGCCACGGTCGCGGTACGGACCTGGGTCTTGCCGGCCGCCTTCCCGGTACCGCTGTCCAGCGTCGTGTACGCCAGGGCCGCGGCGCCCACCAGGGCCACGCCGAGCGCGGAGTTCAGGAGGACGGCACCACGCCGTCGCGGGAGCACCTTCATGGCGCACAGCTTCGCCGGACGCTCTTTCGGCATCCTGGGCGCCGCCTGGGAGAAGCCTGACCGGCCGAACCCGGGCATTCCCGCACGGTCCGCCCGTTCAGGGCCCTCACCTTGCCCGCCACGCGGTCAGCCGTTGGCCGAACTCCCAGCGGCTTCCCAGCCATCCCCAGCCATCCGGCAGCACGCCCCGGGCGGCGGCGCGGGGCCGTCGGATCACCCGGGTGAGCGGAGCGAGTCATCCCGGGCGGCATCTCCCGCAGAGCGTTCACTCCCATCCATTGCAACGAACAAGGTGACCATCATTGCATTTGATTCCAGGCCTTCGCAACGATATCTAGGCTCTGACCTGCACTGATGAAGATTCAGCGCAACGAATCTGTTGCTGAGACATGGAAAGCAACGTAGCTTTTGCGGAGTCAGAAACGACCAG